>JBHENN010000001.1:0-36406 GCA_046262015.1 Actinomycetota bacterium
CTACACCCCCGCCGGTTGGGCCCATGCCGCGGGACGGGCGACCAGAGAGGTCACCCACGGGCCGTGCCACCGGGTCGACGAGCAGAGCGACACCTTCGAGATCGAGCGTCTGCTGAGGGTCCTCCCGTAACCCAGAGGCAGCCAGGAAGCGGGGGCCATCCGGCCCCCGCTTCCGCTTTTCCGAAGAGCCTTACTGTGGGACGGTGGCGAGCGCGGTGGTCATCACGGTCAGCGACCGGGTGACGTGCGGCGAGGCAGCCGACGCTTCCGGCCCGGCGGTGGAAGCCATCCTGGCGGTCGCCGGGATCGATGTCGTGCGACGCCTCGTCGTAGCGGACGACCTCGACGAGATCGCCCGCAGCCTGGAGTCCTCCGCAGGCGACGCGGTGGACCTCGTCGTAACGACCGGAGGCACGGGGTTCGCTCCCCGGGATGTCACTCCGGAGGCGACCGCGCGGGTCGTAGAGCGCGACGCCCCCGGGCTCCCCGAGCTGATGCGCAGCGCAGGGCTGCGGCACACCCCCCATGCCGCTCTCTCCCGAGCGCGGGCGGGGATCCGGGGTCGCACCCTGATCGTGAACCTTCCCGGCAGCCCCGCAGCCGTGCGCGAGAGCCTCGACGCGCTGGTCCCCGTTCTGCCGCACGCGCTGGCACTCCTCGCCGGAGAGACCTCCCATGGTCCGTGACGGCTCGCGGCGCGACCGGCCGCGAAGTATGGTCGGCCGGCATCCGGTTGAGGACACCGATAGGAGGCAGGGATGGTCGAGCATCACCTGGAGGTCACCGAACGTGCCGATCTAGCCGACGGGTTCGGCGAAGCGCCCTTGGGCCGGCGGCTTCTCGCTGAGTTCGTAGGAACCCTGCTGTTCGTCGCTATCGGCACCGGCGCGGCCACCGTGCTTGCGGTCGCTCCGCTCAAGGCACTCCAGGGCATCTCGAGCATCCTCGGACCCGACCCCGCCAACCAGAAGGTCTACGGGACCCTGATCGCGACCAGCCCCGCGGACCTCTTCACCGTCGCGTTCGCGTTCGCCACCGCGCTGGCCTTTCTGGTCTATGCCCTCGGTGGGGTGTCGGGCGCCCACTTCAACCCTGCGGTCACGTTCTCGCTCGCGGTGGCTCGCCGCTTCCGCTGGGCGGAGGTGGTCCCTTACTGGATCGTCCAGTGCCTCGGCGGGATCGCCGGCGCGTTCGTCGTCGCAGGCATCTACGGGAAGACCGGCGCGAGCGTGAACGGGACCGAGGTCCTCTTCGGCGCCACCACGGTGGCTACCGAGACGATCTATCAGGCGATCCTCTCTGAGGCGTTCATCGCCTTCATCCTCGTGACCGCGATCATGGCGGTCGCGATCGATCCCCGCGCCCCCAAGGGATGGTCGGGGCTGATCATCGGACTCGCGCTGGGCGGAGGCATCCTGGTGACCGCATCGGCGACCGGCGGCTCCGCCAACTTCGCCCGCAGCCTGGGCCCGTTCGTCGCGTCGTTGGTGATCCGTCCTCCCGGCGCCGACCTCAACATCCCGTGGAGCGACCTGATCGTGTACGCGGTGGGGCCGGCGATCGGTGCGGCGGCCGCGGCCCTCGTCTACGAGAGCGTCACCGGGCTCGAGCGTTTCTCACCCGCCCCGGGCCCTGGGGCTGCGACCGGCGAGCACGAAGAGCAGCACCTCGACGAGGCCGACGTCGTGGCGGACGAGGCGCCGATCGAGCCTCCTCCGGCAGCGACCGCGCCGGACGAAGAGACCGATCCGCGCCCCTACCCCTAGGAGCCGGCACGCCGCCTGTTAGCCCGAACCTTGCTCGATCTGGGCGAGGAGGGTCTTGCTGAAGGCCTCGAGGTCGTCGGGCTTGCGCGACGTGATGAGGTTGCCGTCCTCGACGACCTCCTGGTCGACCCAGCTGGCTCCCGCGTTGACCAGGTCGGTCTTGATCCTGGGCGACGACGTCACCGTCTTGCCGGCCAGCACGCCGGCCTCGGCGAGCATCCAGCCGGCGTGGCAGATGGCCGCGACGGGCTTGCCCGACTCGGTGAGGGTCCGGGTGAGCTCGACCATGCCGTCATCGGTGCGGATCAGGTCCGGCGAGTAGCCGCCGGGGATCACCAGCGCGTCGAAGTCGCCAGGTGAGACGTCTCCGATCGAGACGTCCGTCGTGAACGTCTCCTTCTCCTTCTTACCGGTCAGCTGCTTGCCTGCCTCGAGCCCCACGATGACCGCCTCGTGGCCGGCCTCGCGGACGCGGTCATAGGGGACGCGCAGCTCGGAGTCTTCGAACAGCTCGTCGACGATGAATGCCACTTTGGCCATGGGGCCTCCTTGGTCGATCGCACTGGGTTCCATGTTTATGTACCCGCCATGGGCCGCATCACCACCCTCTCCTTCCCGGCCGAGCTGCCCCTGGAGCGACGCGGCGGGCACTGGTACGGAAGGGCGGGCGAGCGTGAGCTGCGCTTATCGAACCTCGACAAGGTCTACTGGCCCGAGGAGGGCTACACCAAGGGCGACCTTTTGACCTACTACTTCAACGTCTCGCCCTGGATGCTCCCCCACCTGCACGACCGCCCGTTGACGATGAAACGC
Source organism: Actinomycetota bacterium (assembly GCA_046262015.1). Taxonomy (GTDB): domain Bacteria; phylum Actinomycetota; class CADDZG01; order CADDZG01; family WHSQ01; genus JBHENN01. Next base: position 2,580 of record JBHENN010000001.1, read on the forward strand.
ATGCCGGACGGGGTCGTCGGCCCGTACTTCTACGAGAAGAACGCGCCGTCACACAAGCCGGCGTGGGTGCCGACCATCCCCGTGCGCGCGGAGAGCGAGAACAAGACGATCAACTTCCTCACCGTCCATGACGTGACCCACATGCTGTGGATCGCGAACCTCGGATGCATCGAGTTCCACCCACTGCACGCGCGCGGCCGGGACCAGAAGAGGCCGACCTACGCGTTCTTCGACCTCGACCCGTTCCCGCCGGCTGCCTACGACGAGGTCAAGCACGTGGCGCTGCTGATAAAGCTGCTCCTGGACAAGCTCGATCTCCCCTCGTACCCCAAGACGTCCGGAGCCACCGGTATGCAGATCATGATCCCGCTCGACGGCACGACCGACTACGACCACGTGCGCGGCTTCGTCGGGGCCCTGTCCGATCTGGTGCACGAGGCCGATCCCGAGACGACGACGCTGGAGTGGGAGGTCAAGAAGCGCACCGGCAAGGTCTTCCTCGACGTCAACATGAACCGGGAGGGCGCCAACATCGCCGCCGCCTACTCGGTCCGTCCCGAGTGGGGCGCGACCGTCTCGGCGCCCTTCACATGGGACGAGATCGACGACGTCAACCCTGCGAGCTACTCGATGGCGACGATCTTCGATCGACTCCTCGAGGTCGGGGACCCGTTCCTGCCCGTGGCGGAGGGCCCCGGCGTCTCCCTGGCCGCAGCGATAGAGGCGCTGGACGCCAAGCCGCGCAAGGCAAGGGAGTTCAAACGATGACCGACCGACATATGCCTCGTCAAGCGAAGACAGGATCGAGAGGGCGATAAGTCTGGCTGCGTGTCACTGGACTAGCCTTTGAATCATGGCTCTTTACGTCGGGACCTCCGGGTGGGCTTACACGGAGTGGAAGCCGGACTTCTATCCGGCGAACCTTCCGGCCACGCGCTTCCTCGAGCATTACGCGACGAAGTTGACGACGGTCGAGGTCAACGCGACCTATCACCGGCGACAGGCCGAGTCGACGCTGAAGAGCTGGGTAGGGTCCGTGCCCGACGACTTCCGTTTCGTCGTGAAGGGCCACCGCGCGATCACGCCACGCGCCCAGAACGGGGCGTTGCTGAAGGAGTTCCTCTCGGACATGCAGGCGCTGGCCCCCCACCTCTCGGCCCTCTTCTTCCAGTTCCCGGTGAAGCGCGCCGGGAACGAGGGCGGCTTCGAGAGCTTCCTGGCCAACCTTCAGACAGCGGTGCCGGCGGCGTTCGATCTCAAGCACCCGTCCTGGCACACACCCGACATCGAAGAGCGGGTCGCGCGGGCCGGAGGAACGCTGTGTCTCTCCGACCGAGAGGGGAAGGCACCCGATGCTCTGCCGGCCGGGGCCATCGGCTACGTCCGGCTAAGGGGCGGCACCTACTCGCCGGAGGAGCGGGCGAAGTGGAGGTCGTTGCTCGAGACCGAAGCGGCCCAGCGAGACGTCTACGTGTTCGTGAAGCACGACGAAGGACCGGGCGACGAGTTCACGGGTGTGGGCCTGGCGCAGTGGCTCGCCGGCGCCCCGACCGGAGGTGTGTCGCGGCGCGCCTCGGGGTGCTAGACAGGAGACCGGCGACGCGCGCCGAGCGCTGACGGAGAGACGGCGATGCCACGAGGAAAGACGTATTCCGAGAAGCGATCGTTCGACGCGACCCCCGAGCCGGCCGCGCGATTCAAGGGGGACGTCGACCCCGGCCGCGCGCGACCCGGCGAGACCTTCGTGATCCACCAACACCACGCGACCCGGCTGCACTTCGACCTCCGCCTCGAGATGATGAACGGCAAGACGCCCGTCCTGGTGTCGTGGGCCGTCCCCAAGAACCTGCCCCAGAGACCCGGGGTGGCGAGCCTCGCGGTGCACGTCGAGGACCATCCCTTCGAATACGGGTCCTTCTCCGGGACGATCCCAAAGGGGAACTACGGCGCCGGTGAGGTCCGGATCTTCGATCGGGGAACCTACGAGGTGCTGGAGCAGGCCGAGGGCAAGCTGACCTTCCGGCTGCGCGGCGACCGCCTGCGCGGGGTGTGGCACATCTTCAGACCCACCTCCAAGAGCGACGCCGGCAAGGACGACTGGCTCGTGCGCCTCAAACAGCAGGAGCGCCCCGATCCCGAACCGCTGCCGCCACCGCTCCCGATGATGGCGACGCTGATCGAGGAGCCCTTCGACGACGACGGTTGGATCTTCGAGCCGAAATGGGACGGGATACGCGCGCTCGCGACCTGCACGGACGCGACCCTGCTGCTGTCGCGCAACCAGAACGACATCAGCGCGACCTACCCCGAGCTGGCACGACTCCACGAGCGCCTCGTCGCACTGGACGCGATCGTCGATGGCGAGATAGTGGCGATGGAAAGCGGACGGCCGTCGTTCGAGCAGCTGCAGAACCGCATCAACCTGCAAGAAGCTCGGGCGATCGAGCGCGCCGTCAAGCTGATACCGGTCACCTACATCGCGTTCGACCTCCTGTACCTCGATGGACGCTCGGTGATCGGCGAGTCGGTTGAAGAGCGCAAGCGTCTGTTGGAAGAGCTGGTCATACCCAACGAGCGCATCCAGGTTTCGCCCCACGTCCGAGGCGATGGCAAGTCGTTGTTCGACATCGCGTGCGAGAGCAAGCTCGAAGGGATCGTCGCCAAGAAGCTCGGCTGTCCCTACCGTCCGGGCAAGCGGGGGCGAGAGTGGCTCAAGGTCAAGACCACGTACGAGGCCGATGTCGTGATCGGCGGATGGTCACGCGGGGAGGGGTCGCGCCGCGGCACCTTCGGCGCATTGCTCGTCGGCGCCTACGGCGAGGACGGGCTGCGCTTCGTCGGCTCGGTCGGCACCGGCTTCACAGACAGGGTGCTGGAGGCCCTGATGCCCCGGCTGCAGGAGGTCCGCTCCGACACGTGTCCGTTCATCGAAGGCCCGAAAGGGCTGAGCGCCGGCAGGTTCGGCAAGCCGATCCGGGATCCGTGCTGGACCCGGCCCGAGCTCGTGTGCACGGTCGAGTTCCGCGAACTGACTTCGGCGGGCAAGCTGCGCGCCCCCTCGTTCAAGGGGCTGAGACCGGACAACGATCCGCAGGCATGTCTGTTCGACGAGCTCGTCGCGCAAGGCTTCAAGCGCGGGTGACCGAGCGGAACCGCGCCAAGAAGATCCGGCAAGAAGCCGTAGACCGAGCCTAGAGAAGCCTCACCCGCACGTTCGAGTTCAGCATGAACGTCCGGACATCGGCCCACCCCTCGTACGGGTCGCCGGTTGCGACCACCTCGGTGATGCCCGAGTTGGCGATGAACTTGGCGCAGGTGAAGCACGGCACCCCGGTGATATAGATGGTCGCGCCTTCGCGCTCTTCCGGTGACGAGTACAGGATCGCGTTGGCCTCCGCATGGATCGCGATGCAGTTGTCGTGACCCCACCCACTCGGGCTGTCGGCCGCGGCGCGCGGACAGGCTCCCTCGTCGCAGTGGGGATGGCCGGAGGGCGGACCGTTATAGCCGGTCGAACGGATGCGGCGGTTCCTCACGATCACCGCGCCGTGCTGGCGGCGCGTGCAGTTGGACCGGGTCGCGGTCTCCCGGGCGATGTTCAGGAAATACCGGTCCCAGTCGGTCACCCGTTGGGTGTCGATCAAGCGACGAGCGACGCCGATAGCTTCCTCCAAACGCGACTCGATGACGCGATGAACGGGACATGCGCTTTGGGGAAGCGGGCTCATTGTCGCCCACGCGGGGAGCCGGCGCAAGGCCCGTCGCGAGGAACCGCAGATATCCTCGCCGCGTGCCGGTAGACCTTTCTCAAGAGCTGATCACCGACCTCCTCCGGTCGGCCTGGCTGATCGAGCGAGGCCGGGCAGCCGTCTACGGCACATGGGGCGAGCACGAGGGACGGTTCGCCGTCGACGCCGGCCGGGCCCTGGAGCGGGCGGGCATCGTCGAGCACGCCCTGGGCGAGGCCGGCGGGCGGCCCGATCGCTCGCTGGTCGAGGCGCACGCCGCCTGGCTGCGCTCGCTGGTGGGCGCGAGACCCGATGAGGTGACGTTCGGGGACCTGTTCGTCGCGCGGCTCGGCAATTGGGTCGAGAGCCACGCGTCCGGGTTCCTGGACGACGGCGCAGCGGAGATGGAACGCCTCGGGGAAGAGGAACGGGCGATCCTCCGCTTCCCGACCTCGCTGCCCGAGCCCCCCCGCTTCGAGCGACTGCCCGAGGCCGGGGTCGAGCCCCCGGGGACGGTGCGATTCCGGTTCGGGATCCTCGCCGATCTCCACATCGGATCGCCCACCGGCGAGGTTATGGCGCGCGCCGCGATAGAAGACCTCAACCGCGAGGACGTGGACCTCGTCGTCCAGCTCGGCGACATCACCGACCACGGCGAGTCCTCCGAGTTCGAGAGAGCCCTTCAGATCCTCGGGGAGCTCGAGCCCACGCTGATCACGATGATGGGGAACCACGACGTCTATTCCATGGGCGAGGAGCGCATCTCGGGCCGCGAGTACTACTCGTCGTCGTTCGGGCGGGAGGCGGACGGGGTCCTGCTCGAGCACAAGGGACTGCGGTTCGCGGTGCTGGACTCGGTAGAGCACGCGGCGGCCCCCTTCGCGCCCTACGACCTCGTCGCCGGGACGTTCGTCGAGGGACGCGGAGGCGCCATAGTGCGAGGCTCGTTGAGCGAGCCGCAGCACGAGATACTCGCCGAGGTCGCCACGCCCGGCGCGCCGCCGGCGTTCGTCTTCCTGCACCACCCACCACAGCCGTTCACGAGCTTTCCGCCGATCATCTTTGGGCTGCGTGATGTCGATTCGGGGCGCATCCACGCCACCGCGGACTCCGGGAACGTGTGGGGCGTCTTCGCGGGCCATACGCACCGCAACGCGCGCACAAGGGAATTCGACGGGGTGCCTGCGCAGGAGGTCGCTATGCCGCGGGACTATCCGTTCGGGTATGCGGTCGTCGACGTCACCGACAGAGGCTACGCGTACAGGTTCGTGCAGCTGTCGAACGACGACCTGTTGCGCGACGCCTACGAACGGGCCGGCACGATCCACCGGCGCTACGGCCGGGGCTCGGACGCCGAGCGCGCGTTCGCCTGGACCTCCGCGGAGCGAACCGCTTAGTTCTCTCCTCTACCGCGGGCCTCGGTCCGCTTCTTCACCGCTTTGTTCTGGACCGCCCGGTACAGCGGCGGCGCCAGCAGGCGGGGGATCTCGAGCGCGTAGTACCAGCGGGGGACCACCCGCTCCGGCTTGCGGTTGACGATCGCGTCGCGGATCGCATCCGACACGTCCTGGGTCGACGCGAGCGTGTGCCTGAGCAAGCGGTCCCGTGCGAGGTCTCGCTGCGGGAAGCCCTCGGTGGGAACGAAGCCGGGGGCGACCATACTGACGCAGACACCGGAATCGGAGAGCTCGTAGAAGAGCGCCTCGGACCAACCCACGAGCGCGAACTTCGACGCGCAGTAGGCGGACGCACCCGCGACGGCGACCTTGCCGGCAACCGACGCGACGTTGACGACGCTCGACGGGGCCGATGCCTGGAGGAGCGGCAGGAGCTCCGCGAGGCAGTACACCGCGCCCATGAAGTTGGTCTGCATCACGTTCTCGACGTTCTCGACCCCACCGGGCACCTCGAAGACGCCGCGCTCCCCGGCGTAGCCCGCGTTGTTGATCAACACATCGCAGCGGCCGTAACGGTCCTCGACGTGCTTAGCAAGCGAGGCCACCTCGTCCCGGCGCGACACGTCGCACACGAAGTAGGAGTGACCGTGGGCCTCACCGCCCAGAGCGACGACCAGCTCGGCCAGCCGGTCCTCGCGGCGCGCCGCTACGCACACGCGCGCGCCGCTACCCGCCAGGTCGACCGCGGTGCGATGGCCGATCCCGCTGGACGCTCCGGTGACGACACAGACCTTGTCTCTGAAGTACATGGAAAGGGTCCTTTCGGTGGATACCGGGCGTCGCGCACGGTTTCGCGGGCCTCCCCGTGGGTACCACACCCTAGGACGGAACCACCTCGAGGAGGAGGCCCACATGTTCTGGTTGTACCTGATACTGGCCGGGGGCATCATCGGCCTGATCGCACGCTTCCTGCTGCCCGGACCCGACCCGATCGGCATCCTGGGAACGATCCTCGTCGGCGTGGTGGGCGCGTTGATCGGCGGCGCCGCGTGGAACGCCCTCTTTCCGAACAACGACAACGAAGGCGTGGCGGTGATCCCCGGAATCATCGTCGCGATGATCCTGCTGTTCCTCTACCGCAAGATGGCCGGAGGAAGGACCGACCGAACCGCCATCTAGCAGTCACCAGGATCCCGTCCCTCACGGTTGAGGGGGGAGGTTCGGGTTCCTGGGAGACGGCCCCCTGCGGGGGGCCGTTCTCGCGTGAGCCCAGCGCACTCACCGCTTCGGAAGCCGTCGAACAGGCCCGCGCCGCGAGCTGACGTCGCTGGCCCGATCAGTGATAGATGATGATCCGCGCGCCGATCGCGGCCTTGTCCTGGATCCAGCGCGCCGTCCAGTACGGCACCCGCACGCAGCCGTGGCTCGCGGGATAGGTGGGCACGCTCGTCCAGCCATGGACCGCCCGCAACCCGTCGAAGTACGTCGGGTAGTAGAGGCCGCCGCCGCTGTAGCCGTACACCTTGCGGTAGAAGCGGAACGAGCCGTCACGCGTCGCTCCACCCGCTCCGGTCGAGACGTGGATCGCGTTGGTGACCTTGCCATCGCGGACGGTGTAGAGGACCTGTTTGGTCTGGTCCACCTCGACATGGAAACCCGCACCGGTAACGCGTGCGCGCGGGCTGTGCGCCCGCGCCAACGCCCCCCACGCGCCCACGTCCACCGTGCCCACGCGCGCCCGGCCCTGCACCTTGTTGAACGCGCGCATGGCGTCGGCCGTGCGGTAGTCGAACCGCCGGTTGATGCCGACGAGGTGGTAGTTCAGCTCGACAAGGCGCTTCTCGAGGAGCTTGACCGTCCGGCCGTACGAGCCGGTCGTCAGCGACGGTAGCGGCGTGGTCTTGCGGCCACTGCGGCCGGTGCCCTTGAGGTGATCCGCATCCGAGAGGGTCGCCGTGGCGCGATAGGTGCCCGGCTTTCCGATGTCGAAACGGGTGTCGAACCAGCGGCCCTCGCGCAGCGAGACCCTGCGCGAGGTGACGAAGTTGCCGTTGCGGTAGAGCCGGACCCGGACGCTCTCCCCGGGATGAGCCGGTTTGACCGACCCGTTCACCCGCGATCGTCCGAAGAGAAGAACGTCACCCAACGCGGCCTTCACGATCGGGCGCACCTTCAGGGTCACGGGTTCGCTGAGAGCGGCCGCCCACTGCGCCTGTACGGTCACCTGGACATCTGGCGATAGCCGGACGGAGTAGGCGCCCGCTTCGTCCGTGACGGCGGTAGCCACGACGGCGCCGGTCTCATCGATGATGTTCACGGTCTGGTCCGCCGATGGCGGGGATACCTGACCGGAGAGATGCGAGGACCCCCCGTAGCGAAGAACGCGCGGCTCGGCGTCCAGCGTCACGGTCGGGGCCTCCTGGGCCCCCGCCGGGATCACGCTCGCCAGCAGCACGAGCAGCGCTCCGGCGGCCGCAGCCGCCAGCCGGAGCGTCGTCCGGCCTTCGGATCTATGCCTGGTCATCGGTCTCCTCGCAAGATCGTCGCGGTCCCGCGGGCGCAGGGCTACTCGGAAACTTGGGGCAATCCGGCCCCGCGCGCAAGAGTTTGACCGCGAAAAGGTGCAGGAATTACGGACGTTGTTACGACCCCAGGCGGCGCGCCGCTCGCTCGAAGGGGTTGTCGTGGTAGTGGTGGCCGCCTCGTACCTTCGCCCAGAGGGAGGCCAGCAGGTACGCGGGGATCAGCAGCGGGCCCCAGCGTTCGTACTGGCGGACGTGGACGAGCTCGTGCGCCATGGTCGCCGGGTCGAGCTCGTCGACCGCCAGGACGACGGCGCCGAACGTTATCGCCCGGTAGCGCCACCCCAGGCGCCGCGGCCAGCGGGCTCCCTCGCATACCAGCACCCCGCGGGTGACGTAGCGGCGATCGAAGAACGGCGCCAGCGCGAGCCCGATCGCCGACGCCGGGGCTGCCCAGAGGAGAGCGAGACCCCGTCGCAACCCCCGGGGGCCGCCGGCGGTCACGAGGCCGGCGCGGGACTCACAGAGGCACGTCCGAGATCACCAGCACCTTGGGCTCGGTCATCTCCGCCATCGCCCAGCGCAGGCCCTCTCGCCCCCGGCCGGACTCTTTGGTGCCGCCGTAGGGCATCTGGTCGGCCCGGAACGCCGACACGTCGTTGACGATGATCCCGCCCACCTCGAGGTCGCGGTGCGCCTGGAAGATGCGCTCGATGTCGCGGGTGAACAGCCCGGCCTGAAGGCCGTACCTCGAGTTGTTGACCTCGGCGAGGGCACCGTCGAAGTCGCGGAAGGCGCCGACCGTTATCACCGGACCGAAGATCTCCTCGCAGCGGACCTTCATGTCCGGGCGCGTGCGAGCAAGGACGGTCGGCAGGTAGAAGGGGTCCTCCCGTTTGCCTCCGACGAGGATCTCAGCGCCCTCCTGCACCGCCTCGTCGACCCAGGCGGAGACGCGCTCGAGCGCGGCGTGGTCGATCAACGGCCCGACGTCCGTCTCGGGGTCGAGTGGGTCGCCGGTCTTGAGCTTCAGCACCTCGGCCGCGAGCATCTCCCCGAAGGGCTCCGCGACCTGCTCGTGGACGAGGACGCGCTGCACGGCGATGCACGATTGGCCCGCCTGGTAGTAGCCGCCGAACGCGATCCGCTGCGCCGCCTTCTCGAGGTCGGCCCCCTCGTCGATGATGACGCCGGCGTTCCCGCCGAGCTCGAGGGTCACCGCCTTCTTGACGGCCTTGGCTTTGATGCCCCAGCCGACGTCGGTCGATCCCGTGAACGAGATCTTGGCGAAGCGGCGGTCCTCCACCAGCGCCGACGAGTCGCCGCCCCCCACGGGGAGCACCGACAGCATCCCGCGTGGGAGGTCGGTCTCGAGGAAGAGCTCGCCCAGGAGCAACGCGCCGAGCGGGGTCGCGCTCGCCGGTTTCACCACGACCGGCGCGCCGACCGCGAGCGCCGGTCCCATCTTGTGCGCGACCAGGTTCACCGGGAAGTTGAACGGAGTGATGGCCAGCACCGGTCCGAGGGGGAAGCGACGAACCAGCGCGAGGCGCGCGCCGAGGGCCTCTTCGGTGTCCAGACGCATCATCTCTCCGCCCTCGCGCCGGCACTCCTCGGCGGCCCACCGGAAGGTCGACACCGCACGTGCGGCTTCGACCTTCGCCCACTTCAGCGGCTTGCCGCCCTCGCGTGCGATCAACTCGGCGACCTCGTCGGCCCGCTCCGCGAGGCGGCGCGAGATGTGGAGAAGAGCTTCGGCACGCCGGTGGACCGGCAGCTTGCGGGTCTCGTCGAACGAGCCCGCCGCGGCACTGATGGCATCCTCGACATCCGCCGCGCCGGGCTTGCCGACGGTCGCGACGATCGAGGAGTCGAAGGGGCTCGTGACATCGAAGGCATCCGCGCCCGAGCGCCACTCCCCCGCGACGAGATAGCTCTTCGATACCGGCATCGCGGTAGCGATGCTAGTCCTCGGCCACGGAGCCCGCCGAGGCCCTGAGCGACGTTTAGTTGTTCGGTGGAAACCCGACAGGGGCCGGCGTTTTCCGAAGGACGCGTGGGGAATGTTCGGGACCCGCGCCCGACGCGGCCAGGGATACGCGTGTCCCGACCACCGAACACAGGAGCGTCCGCTATGGCCGAGATCGGCTACTCGTTGTCCAGTGAGGAGCACGGCGCTCGGGACCTCGTACGCCTCGCCCGGCGCGCCGAAGAGGCCGGGTTCCCCTTCGCCTTGATCTCGGATCACTACCACCCGTGGATCGACCGCCAGGGCCAGAGCCCGTTCGTGTGGGGCGTGATCGGGGGAATCGCCGTCGGGACCGAGCGGCTCCGGCTGGGCACCGGGGTCACCTGTCCCATCGGGCGCATCCACCCCGCAGTGATCGCGCAGGCGGCGGCGACCGCGGCGAGCATGATGCCGGGACGCTTCTTCCTCGGGCTGGGCACCGGCGAGAACCTGAACGAGCACATCCTCGGCGAGAAGTGGCCCCAGCCTGCGGTCCGGCTGGAGATGCTCGAAGAGGCGATCCACATCATCCGGAGGCTGTGGGAGGGCGGCTTCAAGAGCCACCGCGGCGAGCACTTCACGGTCGAGAACGCCCGCCTCTACTCCCTGCCCGAGGAGCCGCCCCCGATCCTGGTCGCGGGCAATGGGCGCAAGGCAGCCGAGCTCGCCGCCCGGGTGGCCGACGGGTTCATCGGGGTCGCTCCGGACCCCGACGTGGTCGAGGCGTTCGCCACCGCCGGCGGAGAGGGCCTGCCTCGCTACGGCCAGGTGACGGTGTGCTGGGCCGAGACCGAGGAGCAGGCCACGAAGACCGCACACGAATGGTGGCCGAACGCGGGGATCAAGGGCGAGCTCTCGGTCGAGCTTCCCCTACCGCGCCACTTCGAGCAGGCCGCCGAGATGGTCGACGAAGAAGACATCGCGGAGACGCTCGCGTGCGGACCCGACCCGGACCTCCACCTCGAGCACATCACAAGGTTCATCGACGCGGGCTACGACCACGTCTACGTGCACCAGGTTGGCCCCGACCAAGAAGGTTTCTTCCGGTTCTACGAAGAGAGCGTCTTGCCGAAGCTGGGGTGACGCCCGGGGGTATCGTGCCCCCCATGCTCAGGGCGGTTCGTCGGGACGACGGATGCGGATGGGAGCGGGTCGACGATCTCTCGATCCTGTCGACGTACCACGACGAGCCCGGCGAGCTCCTGTGGGCCCAGGAGGACGTGGTCAACCTCACCGACGAGACGGTCGAGATAGTGGCCGAAGAGTTCGACCTCCACCCCCTGGCAGTCGAGGACGCGCGCACGATGCGCGGACGACCCAAGCTGGAGCAGTTCGAGAGTCATCTCTCGATCGTGCTGCACCAGCTCGAGGAGGAGAACGGTCAGCTCGAAGCGCGCCAGATCGTCTCGTTCGTCGGCGAGGGCTACGTCCTCAACGTCCACGAGGACTCACGACGCACGCTCGACAAGACGTTGGCACGGTGGGCGTCGCTCGCGCCGGAGCAACGCTCCAAGCGCACCTACATCGTCCACACGCTGCTCGACGTCGTCGTCGACGACTACCAGGAGATAGCCGATCGCCTCGAGCTCGAGATCGAAGAGCTCGAAGAGCTTGTCCTCGAAGAGCCGAGCGTGCCGGTCGAGCGGACGCTCTACTCGCTCAAGCAGCGGGTTAGCCGCCTTCGCCGCTACGCGCTGCCGATGAGCCGCGTCCTCGACTGGCTGGTCGAGGGAGGAGGCCGCGAGCTCTTGACCCCCGAGACCCTCGGTATGTTCCGGGACATCGACGACCACCTGCTGAGGATCGCCGACCAGATCAAGAACGTCGACGACCTCTCGGACGCGGTCCTGGATCTCCGTCGCAACTCGCAGGCGGCCAGACTGAACGAGACGATCCTGCGGCTGACCGGCTGGGCCGCGATCATCGCGGTCCCCACGTTCATCGCCAGCGTTTACGGGATGAACTTCGAGCTCGTCCCTCGCTCGGGGCAGATCTTCGGCTTCTGGTTCGCGGTCGTCGTGATGGCCGCAACGAGCCTCACGCTGTACGTCTACTTCAAGAAGCGCGACTGGCTATGAGACCGAGTGCATGGGGGGCGCTGGTAAGGTCCGATCATGGCCGACGGCAAGCAGAAGCGAGTGACCCAGTCGATAGTGCTCGACGCGTTCCTCACGTCCCCGGACGGACCGCTGCGCAAGGCGTACGCCGGTGAGATGCGGCGGCTCCAGAAGCTCGGCTTCCGCGAGACCGACCGCCGTCTCGGCAGCCGCGAGGATCACGTGAAGGTCACACTGGAACGCGAGATCGAGCGCTATCCCGGGGTGCCGCTTCCTCCGGTGCCTCCCTACATCTTCTAGGTGCGACCGGTGAGGCGCTCCCTCCTCCTCGCCTCGGTGGTGGTCGCCGCCCCCCTGCTGGCCGCGTGCGGTGGCTCTGACACCGGTGGGGGCTCGTTGGCGGTGACCGCTGCGGACTTCCGTTTCGAGCCCGCCGAGCTAACCGTGCACCCCGGCACCGAAACGACCCTCGAGCTCACTAACGAGGGCGAGGTCGAGCACTCCTTCACGTCCGACGAGCTCGGGGTCGACATCGAAGCCGAGGCGGGCGAGAGCGCCACCGCGACGTTCACCTCGCCCGACGAGGACGCCACGGTCGAGTTCCACTGCCGCTATCACCCCGACCAGATGCGGGGCACCGTGGTCGTCGGCGCCGGCGGCGGCGACACCGGAGGGGGCGCCACCCCGGGCGACGGCGCTCCGGCGGGCGAAGAGGACCTCGACTACTGACGTAAGCGCCGGGCGCGCCGAGCTAGTCCCACAGAGCCAGGATCGTAGCCGCGAGGAGCAGTCCCACGACCTGGTAACCGGCGAAGATCGCGAACCAGACCTTCGGTTCAGGCTTGTGGGGGTCGAAGATGCCTCCCACGAACGCAACCGCGGCGGCGTAGCCGATCCCGACCACGAGCGCGAGGACGATCGCCTCGTCGAAGCTGTCGGCGCCGGTGGCGCGGGCCAGGATCGCGGTTGCCAGGGTGGACAGGAAGCACGTCGCTAAGGGTCCCAGGTAGAACGCGATCCCTAGGCGTTCTCCGGCGGTAGCTTCGACGCCCGACGCACGCTGCCACGTCCGGCCGAACACCGGCTGCGCGTACCACACCGCCCCCAACATGAAGAAGGCGATCGTCGCCACGATGACGGCCAACCAGTTCAACTCTCCCAGCACGTCCAGGCTCACCTGACCTCCTTTTATGGTTCGACAGTGTCACTCCGAGGCTGCGGTGGTTCCCGTTCGCTCCCGCGAGACGCGCCGCGTCACACCGGCGGCTCCGGGTCGTACTGGATCGCGCGCCGAACGACCTTGGCCCGTGCCGTCGAATCGAGCCGTGCGACGAGGTGCAGGGCCATGTCGATGCCGGCGGACACGCCCGCGCTGGTGATGACATCTCCATCGTCGACGAAGCGGGCGTCACCTCGGGCCTCGATGTCGCTCCCGAGCGACGCCATCTCGTCCACCGACGCCCAATAGGTCGTGGCGGGACGGCCGTCGAGCAGCCCCGCGTCCGCGAAGACCAACGCCCCGGTGCACACGCTGGTCATCAGCGTGCCCGAGCCCGCGAGCTGCTCGAGCCACCGTGCGATGCCGGCATCACCGAGGTGCACGCGGTTGCCGTGGCCCCCGGGATAGATGAGGACGTCGATCGCTCCTGCGCTCTCCCACGTGTGATGCGGCACAACGGTCAGGCCCTTGGCACACTCGACCGGCCCCCGCTCCCGGGCGAACGTGAAGACCTCGACCTCGCGGTCGGGCCACAGGTGCGCCCACGTCGCCAGGACCTCGTAGGGACCCACGAAGTCGAGCTCCTCGACGCCGTCGAAGACGAAGATCCCGATGCGGGTGCCCATCACGTACCGCCGGTCGAGGCGTTCAATCCGGCCACGACCCCTGCTCCCCGACGAAGGGGTTGAACCGTCGCTCCTCCCCGATCGAGGTGGCCGGACCGTGACCCGGGTACACGACGAGATCGTCGTCGAGCCGGAACAGCTTGTCCTTGACCGCTTCGACCAACAGGTCGGTGTCGCCGCCCGGCAGGTCGGTCCGGCCGACCGATCCGGCGAACAGGGTGTCTCCGCAGAACAATGCGTCGGGGTGGACGAGCGAGATCGAGCCGGGCGAGTGGCCCGGCGTGTGGAGCACCTCGAGCCGGACCGCGCCTGCCGCTAGCGCGTCGCCCTCGCCCGGGGTCGCATCCACCTCCGGGGGCGGAGGCAGCTCCACTCCCAGGAACAGGCGCCCGGACTCCTGCATCCATCCCAGCAGCGGTCCGTCGGCGGCGTGGAGGTGGAAGGACGCGCCGGTCAACGCACGCAGCTGCTCGGCCGCGACGATGTGGTCGAAGTGTGCGTGCGTGGCGACGATCGCCGTGACCGTGAGGTCCTTAGCGGCGATGACGGCGGCGAGCTGGTCGGCATCGCCGCCGGGGTCGATCACGATCGCCTGCTTGGTCGCCGGGTCGCCGACGATGTAGCAGTTGCAGGCCAGGGGGCCAACCGCGCGCTGGTCGAAGATCTCGAAGCCCATCCTCAACCCCTCCCCGTCGAGCGTGCGGGCCGCAGGCGAAACCAGAGATAGGAAGCCGCCCAGCCCACCACCCCCGCCCACAAGGACGCAAGCACGAGGGCGGCCCAGGGATCCACCGCTACCGTCGCGAACGCCCGGCGCGCGATCAGCCCGGGACCGAGGCGCGCCTCTGCCAGCCACGCCAGCGCGAACAGGGGTACCGCGAACGTGCCGACGGCCGCGGCCGTCACCACGATCGGGTCGTCGCCCGGGTCTGCCGCTCGGCGCGCGGCGATCCCACCGGCGGCGCACGCGATCAGTGGGATCACCAGCAGCATCCAGGCGAGCCCGGGCGCGCCCCGCGCTCCCCAGTCGAACAGGGACAGCTCCCGCAGCGGCCCCAGGACCCGTCCGCGCGCCGTGACCCCCGCACCGATCAGCAGCGGCGCGCCGAGCGCGACCCCGAGAACCCACATCACGACGTTGGGCAGCAAGGCGGCGAAGAGGATCATCCCGCCGACCGCGTCTCCGGCGCCGAGGTCGGGAGGGACGCCGCGCGTCAGGGCGGCGATCACCCACAGCAGCGCTCCGGCCGCCCCCAGAGCGAGCGCCACCACCAGCATCGTCGCGCCCGAGACGAACCCGGTATAGGCGGCATGCGCTCGGGCTCGCAGGGCGACTACCCGTTCGCGCAGGAACGCGCGCACCGACGTCTGCGCGCGGACCGCGCCGAGCGCTCCGAAGACCCCGCCCCACAGTCCCCCCAACAGCAGGGCGCCGGGACCGTCGGCCGAGATCGGGTCCAGCTCGCGCCTCACCCTGAAGGTGAGGGCGGTCACCGCGCAGATCAAGGCGAGCCACGGGCCGATCTTGGCGCCCAGGCGCGCACGGGCCCACAGGGTCTCCGGCGGACGATCCTTGAACGTGGCTGCCGCGGCCTGCGAGATGAACCACCCGGCGAACACGAATGCCCCTAGAGGAAAGAAGAAGATCTCCAGCTCGCCGATGTGGATGGGCGTGCCGAAGCTCGCGAGTCCGAGGATCACGATGCCGCTGAACGCGGCGAACGGTGGCCCCCCCGCTCCCAGCGCGGGGGTCTGAAGCTTCAGGGCGAGAAGCAGCACCGACCCCACCGCGAGCAGCCCGAGGAATGCAACCGCGGCGGCCTTGGCGGCGTCCAGCCACCCGCCACCGGCAAGGGCTCCGGCCACCATGTCCTGAAAGCCGCGTTCGGATGCCGGGGATGAGGGCGGAGCGGCATCGAGGTCCGCGGTCGCTCCTGGGCCCGGTCCCGGCTTGCCCATGGCGGAGTCATCTAGGTCCACGGTCGCGTCGAACGGCGTCACGTCCAACGCCGCGCCGCAGGCAGCGCATGCGGCGGCGTCGTCCGCCACCTCGTGGTCGCACGCCGGGCATCGCATCGCGGGCATCCTACGAGCGGCCCTGAGCGGGAGATCGGTGCTACTCGGTCACGGTGATCGTGCCGACCATGCCCTCGCCGTAGTGGTCCTCGACGTGACAGGCGAACAGCACCTCGCCGGGCTCGGTGAAGGTCCATACGATCGAGGCGCCCTCCCCGCGCGGCAGCTGGCCCGTAGCGTTGGGCTCCTCCATGTCGTGCTGCATCGTTCCCGACCCGTGCTCCTCCTGGTAGGCGGCATCGCCGAGGACGAGCTCGTGAGGTTGCGCATCCTCGTTCGTGAAGACGATCTCGATCGTCTCGCCCACGCGGGCCTCGATCTCGCTCGGCTCGAAGCGCAGGCCCTCGACCGCGCCGACCTCGACCGAGCGATCGGCCTCGGTCGCCTCGCCCGGCGCGCCGAACGCGAACTCCTCCGCTGCGCCCATGCCCCCGCCGCCGTCCTGCTCGTGCTCGTGGCCGTCCCCCGTGCCGGCGTCTCCCATGCCGGCGCCCTCGGAGCCGCCGCCGCACGCGGCGACCAGCAGGACGCAGATCAGGCCGGCGGCCACCCTGTGTCTGATCATCGAACCTCCCGTGTCGAGTAGAGGAACGCTACAACCAGTGCCATCCTGTGAGGATGCGAGCCGATTCACTGGGCGACGGGTTCCGCGTCGGGCACTGGACCGACGCGGCGGCCCGCACCGGCTGCACTGTGGTCCTGCCTCCGCCCGGCAACGTCGCCTCGTGTGATGTGCGTGGCTCGTCGCCGAGCTCGCGCGAGCTTCCGCTGCTCGACCTCGAGCGGCGGCTGACCGAGGTCCACGGCGTCCTGCTAACCGGTGGCAGCGCGTTCGGCCTCGCCGCCGCGGACGGGGTCATGGCATGGCTGGAAGAGAGGAACATCGGCTACGAGACGGATCTCGGGGTCGTACCGATCGTGCCGGCCGCGGTGGTCTTCGACCTCGGCTCGGGACGCGCCGACGTCCGCCCCGGCCCCGAGCAGGGGCGGGCCGCGTGCGACGCCGCTGCCCAGAACGGCGTTCCGACCGGAGCCGTCGGAGCGGGCGCCGGAGCGACGGTCGGGAAGTGGGCGGGACGCGAATTCTCCGCGCGGGGAGGGCTCGGCATCGCGGCGGCCGCTTCGGAAGGAGCCGAGGTGCGCGCACTCGCGGTCGTCAACGCCGTAGGCGACGTCATCTCGCCCGACGGCTCGGTCCTCGCGGGGACGACCGCGCCCGACCCGCGCTACCTCCCTCCGGCAGAAATCGCCGCGCCGACCAACACGGTGCTCGCGGTCGTCGCGTGTGCCGCGAACCTGGACAAGCGCTCGGTGCGGTGGCTCGCGGCGCGCGGCTCGGACGGGATCGCCGTCGCGGTACGACCCGCGCACACACGCTACGACGGCGACGTCGTCTTCGCGGTGGCCGCCCCCAGGGCTCCCGCGGGCCCCACTCCGGACCGCGAGATCGACGTGCTCGGCCATCTCGCGACGCTCGCGGTGGCCGACGCGATCCGCGCCGCGGTGAGCTGAGGGGGGCTGCGCCCGGTCAGTCGATGGTCAGAACGACCTTGCCGAACTGATCCTGCTCGTGGAGGTAGGTCAGCGCCTCTGCCGCCTCCTCGAGCGAGAAGGTGCGGTCGACCTCGGGAACCAGCTTCAGCCCCGCGACCATCCGGAGCATCTCGGACACGTCCGAGTGCGATCCCATCGTCGATCCGACGATGTGGAGCTGGTTCCAGAACAGCCGGCGGACATCGAAGGTCACCTCGCGCCCCGCGGTTCCTCCCGCGATCACCAGCCGGCCGCCGGCGCGCAGCGCACGCAGCGACGCGTCCACCGTGGGTCCTCCCGCGGAGTCGACGACCAGATCGACCCCGCGCTTGCCCGTCAACCTCCGCACGGCCTTACCGACGTCTTCCGAGCGGTAGTTGATCCCCGCGTCGGCTCCCATCTCGAGGGCGCGCTGGAGCTTGTCGTCCGACGACGAGGTCACGAAGACCCGTCCGGCCACGGCACGCGCTAGTTGGAACAGCGACGACCCCAGACCGCCGCCGATCCCGGTGACGAGGACCCATTCCCCGGGGGTGAGCTTCCCCTGGGTGAAGAGCATCCGGTAGGCGGTCGTAGCGGTGACCCCGAGCGCCGACGCGTGCACCCAGTCGAGGTGGTCGGGGATCGGGAAGACGTTCGCCGAGGGCACCGCCACGCGCTCGGCAAAGGTGCCCGGGACGTGCTCGCCCAGGAGGCGGAAGTCGGCGCACTCGGACTGCTGTCCGGCGCGGCAGCGCTCGCAGCCCCCGCACGAGATGCCGGGGTTGATCACGACGCGGCGTCCCGCCTGCAGCCCCCGGGTCTCGTCCCCAACCGACTCGATCTCCCCCGCTCCGTCGGCGCCGAGGACGTGCGGGAAGTCGAGCGGGATCTGAAGCGCGCCCGTCACCGTCCACAGGTCGAGGTGGTTCAGCGCGGCGGCGTACAGGCGCACCACCACCTCGTCCGGCGCGGGGAGGGGGTCGCCGACATCGGCGATCCGAACCTCGCTCGGCGCGCCGAAGCCGTCGATCACGGCAGCTTTCACGCCCCCTGGATACCGCGGCGCCGCGTTTCTGTCATACGGGACCACTAGCGTCGGTCGTGCCGCGACTCCCGGGCCGCAGGAGGTGACGAGGTTGCCGAAAGCGCCCGAGAACAAGCCCACCGCCACATGCGGGAGGTGCAACAGGAAGATCCGCATCCCCGAGGGATGGTCACCCGGGGCGGCGACACGCAAGCACTACTGGGCCAAGCACCGTGACGTCATGCAGCCCGAGGCCGAAGCCGCCGACTCCCCGGACAAGCACGCCGGTGGCCGGCGCGCCGGAGACCGGGGCCGGAGCGCCGCGGGGCGTGGCCGGAAGGGGTCCGGACGATGAGCGCTCGACCGCAGGCTCCGGATCTCGCCGATCTCGGGGATCTCGTCGTGCTCCTCTTGGCGAGCACTCTGGCGGGGATGCGCGACCGGTTGGCGCGGGACGGGTTCGAGCGCGCCGCCGATCTGGTCGCCGACCTAGTCGAGATCATCAACGACGACATCATGCGCACCCACGGTCCGTACAACGGATGGGAGCTGTGACGCCCCAGTAGCATGAGGCCATGGCGCGCTTCGAGCGGCTGAGCGTCCTGGACGAGCTTTTCCTTCACCTCGAAGGGCCGAACACCCATATGCACGTCGGCGGGGCGGCGATCTTCGAAGGGCCACCTCCGCCCTATGAGGAGTTCCTGGAGGGCGTGGCCCGCCGGCTCCAGATGGTGCCGCGCTTCCGCCAGAGGTTGGCGTTCGTGCCCTTCGGGCTCGGTCGCCCGGTATGGGTCGACGATGCCCACTTCAACATCGAGTACCACGTGCGCCACACCGCCATGCCCCCGCCCGGTGACGACGCCAAGCTGAAGAACCTGACCGCGCGCATCATGTCCCAGCAGCTCGACCGCACCAAGCCTCTGTGGGAGATGTGGTTCGCCAAGGGCCTGACCGGGGACCGGTTCGCGCTGATCTCCAAGACCCACCACTGCCTCGTCGACGGGGTCTCGGGCGCCGACATCATGTCGGTGTTGATGGACCCTTCTCCCGAGCCGGCCGCGATCGCGGACGAGCCGTGGACCCCACGCCCCGAGCCGACGAAGGAGGAGCTTCTCGCCGACGCGGTCAGGGAGCGGGTGACCTCGCCGGTCGAAGCGGTCCGGTCCATCCAGTCCGCGCTCATGGACCCGAAGGGGCTCCCGAACCAGGTGCTCGAAGGAGCGAAAGCCCTCGGAGCGTTCCTCGGCGGCACGCTCGACTTCGCGCCCGCATCGTCGCTCAATCAGCCGATCGGTCCGCACCGCCGGTTCGAAACCGTCCTCGCCGACCTCGGCGAGATCAAGCGCGTGAAGAACTCGCTCGGCGGAACGGTGAACGACGTCGTTCTCGCGGTCGTCGCCGGAGGCCTCAGGCATCTGCTACAGGCCCGCGGTGAGAGTGTCGACGACCTCGAGCTCCGGGCGATGGTGCCCGTGTCGG
The DNA here is from genome assembly GCA_046262015.1 of Actinomycetota bacterium. Lineage (GTDB taxonomy): Bacteria > Actinomycetota > CADDZG01 > CADDZG01 > WHSQ01 > JBHENN01. Next base: position 22,231 of record JBHENN010000001.1, read on the forward strand.
TGCGCGCCGACGGCGACCGCGGCGCGCTGGGGAACCGCGTCGCATCACTGTGGGCGCCGCTCCCTGTGCACGAGCGCGACCCCGTTGCTCGCCTCCATGTTGTGAGCGAGCGGATGAAGGATCTCAAGGTGTCGGGGCAAGCGGTCGGAGCCGAGATCTTGACCACGCTCGGCGAGTACGCACCTCCCACGATCCTCGCCCAGGCGGCGCGCCTCGTAGCCCGCCAGCGTGCCTACAACCTCACGGTGACCAACGTTCCCGGCCCGCAGATCCCGTTGTACATGAGCGGCCGGCGGATGCAGGAGGTCTACCCGGTGCTCCCGTTGATCGACAACACCAGCCTGGGGGTCGCATTGCTCTCTTACAACGGGACGATCGGCTTCGGGCTGCTCGCCGACTTCGACACGGTCCCCGATCTCGGCGTGCTCGCCGAAGGGATCGAGAAGTCGCTCGCCGAGCTGCTCGGCGCAACCTCGTAACACGCCGTTCCAAGAGCAGCCCTCAGCGACCTCGCGACCAGCTCAGGGAGGCGCGGGGTCAGGCGTCGGCGCGCTCGGTGATGTAGAGGTCGAACCGGCGATGGACCTCGATGGCGCGCCGCTCGAGCTCCTCGTAGCGACCCTCGGCGGCGATCTCGGCGTCGAAGACGCCCCCCGCGAACCCCACCAGCTCGGCGCCGGCGTCGAGGTAGCCGAGATAGTTCTCGGCCGTGATGCCGCCGGACACCAGGATCGGGATCTCCGGGAGCGGCCCTAGGATGTGCTCGATGTACGCGGGACCGCCGAGGCTCTCGGCGGGGAAGACCTTGACCCAGTCGGCGCCGGCGTGGCGCGCGGTGAAGATCTCGGTCGGGGTCGAGGCGCCCATCGCCACGGGCATCGACAGCGAGTGCGCCGCCTCGATGACCTCGGGCACCACGATCGGGGTCACGACGAACTCGGCCCCAGCGTCGTAGACCTCCTTCACCTGGTCGGGCGACGTGATCGTGCCGGCCCCGACGATCGCGTCGGTGCGTCCGGCGACCTCCGCCAGAGCATCGGTGGCCTGCGGGGTCCCCAGCGTGATCTCCACCGCTTCGAACCCTCCCCGCACCGCGGCGGCGATCCCTTCCACGGCGTGCTGCGGCGCGCGCATACGGAAGATCGCGACCGTCGTCGCATCTCGCAGGCGGTCGACGCGCGCGTTGAAGAGCTTGCCGTTCATCGGGCAAGGGTACTAAAGCCCGGCGCTTCGCTCGGGGCCGCGCCGTCAGGACGCCGCGGCGAGATCGGGACCCGAGCCACCGAGACGGACGATCCTGGCACCGCCGACCTGACGGTAGCGGTCGGGAACGCAGGTCAGGATCACAACCTGGCAGGTGCGCCCGGCGAGACCGAGTATCGCCCCCATCGCATCGAGCCGAACCTCGTCGGAGTAGCCCAACGAGTCGTCGAAGATCACCGGGACGCCTCCGTCGCGCGCCACCAGGATCGAGCCCGCGAGGCGTCCGATCAGCGACAGCTGCTCGCGGGCGCCGACGCTGAGGCTCTCGAACGGCACGGTCCGTCCCGCCAGAGTGCGGGCCACGATGCGCAGGTCATCCCCCAGCTCGATCTGGCACGACTCTCCGAAGACGATCCGCGCCAGCTTCGTGATCTGTTCGCGCAACGGACCCACATACGCCCGCGTGGCGGCCTCCCGATGGCTCGCCAGGGTCTGATAGAGGAGCCGCGCGGCCTCGGCGCGCCGACACAGATGGTCGTGCTCCTCCTCGGCGCGCCGCAGCCGCTCGCGCGCCGCCCCCAGCTTGTCGTAGAGCCCTTCCTCGCCTCGCACCGTGAGTACCGCCTCCAGCTCGCGTCGTTCGTCGACCGCGGTGGTGAGCTGGTCGGCCAGCCCGGCGAGCGCCCGCTCGGCTCCTTCGGCCAGCTCCCGGGCCGTGTCCGGATCCTGGGCGGCCAGCGCCGCCGCGGCTCCGTCGTGGGCAGTCTGCGCGCGGTGCTCAGCGGCCTCCGACGACGCGAGCGCCCCGTCGAGGTCGACATCGGGACGTCCGGCGCGCCCGGCGGCGAGCTGCTCGGCATAGTGATCGAGGGTTCGCTCCGCCGCCGCGTGGCGCACCGTCAGGTCACGGGTCGCCGCCTCGGCGGCATCGAGCGCGCGGCGCGCCGCCTCGGCGGCGGCTTCCGCGGCTTCCGCGGCCTCGGTGACCGGACGCAACCGAGCGCGGACCTCGTCGCGCGCAGCGCGCGCGCCGTCGAGCGTCTCGGGGATCGCGCCGGCACCACGGGACCGTCGGTAAGCGGATATCCGGGCGTCGAGGCCGGCGATGCGCGCGTCCACCTCGTCCACGTCCAGATCCCTGAGGTCCGCCTTGAGCGCCTTGCGCGCTTGCGCCAATGCGCGCTCCGCGTCCTTGCGCCGCTCGTGGGACGTCTCGGCCTCCTCCGCGGTTTCGACCCGGCCCTCGTCGAGGGCCTCACGAAGCTCGGCCTCGGCCCGTTCGCACGCGCCGGAAAGGGTCTCCATGCTCTTACCCGCGGCGACCTCCACCTCGACGACGCCCGGGATCGTGACGGTCGTGCGCTCGGAGACGGTCCGGCCGATCGTGGCACCGGGAGCCAGCGCCGCGGCCTCGTCATCGACCGCCACGGTCACCCGCGCGAGCGCCGCGATCCGCACGCTCGGGCTGCCCGCGTCGAGCGACGCCCGGGCGCGTTCCACCGCGAGATGGTTCTTCCGGATGCGCTCGAGAAGCACCTGATCGACGTGTGACGTCTCTACCACCGCAGCCGCCTCGACGAGCTCGGCCCGCGCCGCGGCGATGCGGGTCCTTCGTTCCTGCAGGAGCTGAAGGTCCAGCTCGTCACGACGAAGCTCGAAATCGCGCTCGCATGCCTGGAGCGACCGCTGCGTTGCGGCGTGCACGCGCCGGGCGGCCGCCAGCTCCTCCTTGGCACGGGCGTGCTGCTGCACCAGGGCCTCGAGGGACGGGGCGGCGGCCGCGATCTGGGTACGCAGCTCGTCCCGCTCCCTGCCTGCTTGATCCACGAGGTCGATGAGCTGGCGTCGAGCGACCGATCGATCGCGCGCCGCGGACGCGACCGACGACGCGACGCGCCACTCGTCGTGCAGGCTCCGCACCCGGTCGGTGAGCGTGAGCACCGCCTGCCACTGCGCGTCGCGCGCCCGCAGCGTCTCCTCGGCATCGGCGCGCCGGCGACCCAGGGTCTCGATCTCACGGGCGAGCCGCGCGCTGCGCTCGATGTCGGCCTCGATAGCGTCGAGCTCGGCGGACCACTTGTCGACCTCTGCCCGCGCCTCTTCCAGCGCGAACCGGACGCTCCCGAGCACGGAGCCGTCGCGACCGGATTCGGTGAAGTAACGGCGGTACTCGGCACGCGCGAGGTCGAGGATCGCGACCTCCGCATCCCCGACCGGAGCCGCACCGGCGACGCGGTCGAGCGCGGCGCCGAGAGAGAGGGCCTCGGCCATCTCGGCCTGCTCGATCTTGGCGCCTTGCTGCACCCTTAGCGCGCGCCAGAGCGGGACATCGAGATGCTCGGACAGGATGTGCTTGACCCGATCGTGAGCCTCGCGGCCGGTAAGGCTCTCGCCCCGCGGCGCGCCGATCGTAAGGAGCGTCTCGCGGTTCCTCAGGTAACGCTTGCGGTAGGTCATCTCGAACCCACCGATCTCCATCTCGACCTCGATCGCCGGGCCCGCGTCGCGATGGGTCGGCTTGAGAGCCTTGACGCGCCGGTTCGAGGACCCGTCCGGGTAGTCGAACAAGATGTCGATAGCCTCGGCGAGACAGCTCTTGCCGATCTCGTTCGGACCCTGGACGATAGTGACGCCCGTCTCGAGCAGCTCGACCTCATTGCGGTCGATCCCGCGGTAGTCCTCGAGACGGATCCGCTTCAGCTTCACGGCGCGCCCGCGGAGAGACGATACAGGAGGGTGAGTGCGTCCGTTGCCGCTTGGTCGGGGCCTGCGGCGGACCGCGCGAACAGCTGATCCGCCGCCGAGTGCGCGAACCCCGACAGCTGCAGGGCGTCGAGATCGAGCTCGTCGGGAAGGACCACCAGGTCCGAAACGGCCGCCGCCACCCCGACCGCGGCGAAGAGATCGCGCGCCGCGTCCAGGACCTGATCGAGTCGTGCGGTGGCCCGCAGCGAGAGCTCGCCGACGAGGGTCAGCTTGGCCACCGCGCGGGGTTTGTCAGGCACGTCGGCGAGCCAGCGCTCGACGCGACCGACGTCGGCTTCGTCGCGCAAGGTGAACGACTCCCGCACGAAGCGCCACGTCCCGACGACGTGCTCGTCGACCCGGCAAGCGTCGCGATCCAGATCGACGACGAGGGCCCGGCCCGAGCTCACCTCGTCGTGATCGGTCGGTTCGGGCGATCCCGAGTACCAGATGCGACGCGAGTCCCCCACGGAGGTCGCCGAGTGCCGGTCGCCGAGCGCGATGTAGTGCACGATCCCGTCGTCGACAAGGCGATGGAGCGCGGCGGCCGACAGCAGCGCGGGGTTGTCCCGGTCGGGTGACAGGCGGTCCACGATCCCATGAGCGACGCAGATGCGGATACCCGTGGGGGCTGCGGCCAGCCCGTCGCACGCGCTAACGACCAGATCGCACAGGGGACGCTTCGAGCGCCACGGCGCGCCGACCAGCTCCACCCCGGCGCGCACCTCGACCGGCGTGCAGCCGTCGAGGACGTGCACGTTCTCGGGCTTGGCCGCGACGAAGGTCGGTGATAGGTAGACCGATCCCGGCTCGAGCGGGTCGTGGTTCCCGGGCAGGAGATAGATGGGAACGGGGGCCGTCTTCATCATCTCGAGCGCCCGGCAGACGGTCCTGCGGTCGACCTGGTTCGACTCGAAGACGTCCCCGCTCACGAGGATCAGCTCGGCGCCCTCGGCGGCGGCCAGCTCGCCGAGCGTGGCGATCGCCTCGATGCGCGCGGCGGCGAAGCGCGCCTGGGCCTCGCCGTCGAGGAGACGGCGGCGCATACCGAGCTGCCAGTCGGCGCTGTGGACGAATCGAACACCCATTGGCCAACCGTACGGAGGAGGTGCGACAGAAACGCGGATTTCTCGGTCGGGTGCTCACGGTTAGGAGCCGAGCAGGCCGACGACCTCGGCGAGCCTGTCGTCGATGCGCGCCCTCGTGCGCGTCCCGAGGCGGTCGAACGGCTGGACCTGCGCGCCGTCCTTGACCGTGTAGGTCCAGGTCGCCACGACCTCGCCGTCGACCAGCACCACCGGGTTCCCATCTCCGGACAGACCCGCGCCGATCGGCGTGTACACGGCCCTCTGCAAGTCGGGATGGACGAACCGCCGGCGCCCGTCGGGGGCGTGACCCATCGTGTAGGCGTCCCACTTGGGCAGCAGCGCCACCGCGTCGCGGAGCTTCCTCACCCGCTCGAACGCGGCGAGATCATCAGCCGGGAGCAGCAGCCCGTCCCCGAGGTCGACGGTTCCGTGCGCGGCGACCGCGGCGGTCGCGGCTCGCTTGCCGAGGCCGGTCCACCATGCGAAGTCGGCGACCCGCGCGGGCCCGTAAGCGCGCAGGTACTCGGCCGCGAGCCACGCGCGCGCCTGCCCCGGATCACCCGCATCCAGTCCCTCGGGAAACCACGCCGCAGCCGCGATGTAGCGGTGAGGAGACATGTTGAGGCTCTCGCCGGCGAGCGTGAGCAGGAGGCCCTCGTAGCGGAGACAGCGCAGCACCGTCCCGAGCTGCTCGCCCTCCAACCCCGCCGCCTCCTGGAGAGCGCGGCGGGAAGCCGGTTCCGCGGTCGCATCGAGGATGCCCGCCGCGTAGCGCCCGTAGGCCTGGGCCGAGATGCCGTGGCGCGCGAGCGGCTTGAGCGCGTGCCCCGCCGAAGGCCGTACCGCTGTGAAGATGCGCGCCGCGTGCTCGAGGGGGATCAGAAACACGGTGTTGCGCATCGCCGGCACCCGCACCGCGGCGCGCTCGCGATCGAGGCTGCGGTAGCGAGCCGCGCTGAACGAGCCCGTGCGCGCCCACAGCGCGAGCGGAGCCGTGGGATGGGTCGCATAGACGGCGACCACCGCGCGCAGTGCCTCCTCCGGCGTGGCCGCGGGATCTCCGATGCCCTGCCGCCGGTACGACCACGCCCGCAGCCGCTCGATCATGTCCACACGCGGCATCATGGCGCCCCATCCGGCCTGCGCCCGACCTCTTAGGGCGCGTCGCCGCGGGCCGGCTCCCGCAGGCGCTCCCCTCCTTCTGTGGTGATCCTGTGTCGGTTTCCGCAACAGAACGACCAGAGAACGGATCGGGGGAGCCCGGCGGATGGAAAGTGTCCGATCCCCCTCATAGGCTCTGGCACAGGCTCGAGACGAGGGGGCGGATGGATGGACGGCAGTGAGCTAGACATCGTTGGGCGGGTCCTGGGGACCGAGGATTCGACGCCGCTCGACTTCTGGGTCGGGCTTGCGCCCGACCGCTACCTGCAGCTCGACGACGTGGTGGCCACGGACCGCACCCCACCCGGAGGACAGCCGGTGCGCATCTACGGGGTCGTCTCCCAGATCCGAGCGCGCCACGAAGGCGCCCGCTTCGACAGCGACGTGTTCCTGATCGAGGACGGGGTTCTGCCCGGGGAGGTCGTCGAGGCCGCGCAGATCACCGCTACCCGCGTCGAGCCCGAGATCTTCGTGCCTCCCCTGCCCGGCGCGCCGGTCCGGCGCGCCGAAGGAAAGGAGCGCGACGAGGCGCTCTTCTTCGACGGGATGGACAACCGGATCCCGGCTGGGCTCAGCCGCGCCGGCGACCCCATCTACCTCAACCTCGAGTTCGTCGACGGTACCCGCGGCGCGCACGTCAACATCAGCGGCATCTCCGGCGTGGCGACCAAGACGACCTACGCGACCTTCCTCCTATACAGCTTGTTCAACTCGCGCGTTCTCGGCGGCGAGGCGCTCAACACCAAGGCGCTGATCTTCAACGTCAAGGGCGAGGACCTGCTCTTTCTCGACCACACCAACATCCAGCTCACCGACGACGACCGCCATCGCTACCGCCAGATAGGCCTCGACGCGGGACCGTTCCAGAGCACCGCGTTCTACGCTCCCCCGCGCATCGGCGACCGCAACGCCGCGCCCGATGTGTCGAGCCGCGCCCAGGGGGTCACCTCGTTCTTCTGGACGATCGAGGAGTTCTGCACCCAGGAGCTCCTCCCGTTCCTGTTCGCCGATGCCGAGGACGACCGCCAGCACTACACGATGGTCATCTACAACGTCGCCGCCCAGCTGCGCCGGGCGACCCCGCTGCCCGAGGGAGGCGTGAGCATCGAGGGAGAGGAGGTTCGCACCTTCCGCGCGCTGGTGGATCTGATCACTCGCAAGGTCCAGGACGACGACGACATGCATGCGTGGGCCGGCACCGCGATCGGCGCCGGCACCGTCAACGCGTTCGTCCGCCGTCTGCACGGCACCGTGCGCCACGTCGACCGGCTCGTGCGCGGGGATATCCCCAACGCCGACAAGCACCGGGTGCGGCTCGACAAGCAGGTGACCGTGGTCGACCTGCACAACCTGCCGGACCGCGCCAAGCGCTTCGTCGTCGGGGTCGTGATCCGCAAGGCGTTCGAAGACAAGGAGCGCTCCGGCAAGCCGCGTCCCCTGCTGTTCCTGGTGCTCGATGAGCTCAACAAGTACGCGCCCAAGGAAGGGTCCAGCCCGATCAAGGAGATCCTGCTCGACGTCGCCGAGCGCGGCCGCTCGCTCGGCATGATCCTCATCGGCGCCCAGCAGACGGCGAGCCAGGTCGAGGACCGCATCGTCGGGCAGAGCTCGATCCGCGTCGTCGGCCGGCTCGACTCCGCCGAGGCCGAGCGCGGCCAGTACGGCTTCTTGCGCGGGGCGAACCGCGAGCGCGCCACGATCATGAAGCCGGGCACGATGATGCTGTCACAGCCCGAGATCCCGGTCCCGCTGGTGCTCGAGTTCCCCTTCCCCGCGTGGGCGAGCCGGCCGAGCGAGGCCGGGGCCAACCCGGCAAGCGACATGCCCGACGACCCGCTGGACGGCATCCCAACGGCATGAAGATCCTCCACACCGCCGACTGGCACGTCGGCAAGAGGTTGCAGGGGCGGAGCCGCGCCGACGAACACGAGCAGGTGCTCGACGAGATCGTCGAGCTGGCCCGGGGGCGCGCGGTCGATCTCGTCCTCGTCGCCGGCGACATGTTCGACAGCGCCGCGCCGACCCCGGAGTCCGAGAAGCTCGTGTACGCGACGCTGACACGCCTCGGCGCGCTCGCGCCGACGGTGGCGATCGCGGGGAACCACGACGGCGGCCGGCGGCTGGAGGCGATCGCGCCGCTGCTCTCCCTGGCCGGCGTGCACGCGCACCCGTTCATCCCGTCCAACGGCGCGCCGGTCGAGATGACGACCGGCTCGGGAGAGACCGCCCGGATCGCGGTCCTCCCGTGGGTGTCGCAGCGCTTCATCGTGAAGGCCGAGCACCTCATGGACGAGGACGCCGACGACCTCAGCGGCCGCTACTCGGATCGACTGCGCGCCATCATCGCCAAGCTCGGTGAGGGTTTCGCCGCGAACGCGGTCAACGTGTACCTCGGGCACATCACGATCGCCGGCGGCGAGATGGGCGGAGGCGAGCGCACCGCTCAGACGATCTTCGACTACTGGATCGACCCGACCGCGTTCCCTGCGTCCGCGCACTACGTCGCGCTCGGCCACCTCCACAAGATGCAGACGATGCCGGCGTCGTGCCCGATCCACTACTGCGGCTCGCCGCTGCAGCTCGACTTCTCCGACACGGACGAGAACCGCTACGCGCTCGTCGTCGACGCGGCGCCCGGCATCCCGGTCGAGGTCGAGCCGGTGGCACTCACCTCTGGACGTCGGCTGCGGACCTTGCGAGGCACGCTCGAGCAGCTGCGCGCCGCGGGGGGAACGACCGGCGACGACTACCTGCGGATCGTTGTCGAGGAGCCACCGAGGGCGACGCTCGCCGACGAGGTGCGCGACCTGTTCCCGAACGCGATCAAGGTGCTGGTCGACTGGGCGCCGGACCAGGACGCCGTCCCCCGGCGGCGCGCCGAGGGCGCGTCTCCGACCGAGCTGTTCGGCTCCTATCTCGAAGAGCGCGGGATGGTCGACGGCGCCATGATCGAGCTGTTCCAGGAGCTGTACGAGGAGGCGTCGGCATGAGGCCGCGCCGTCTCGAGCTCGAGGGCTTCACCAGCTTCCGCGACCGCACCGTGATCGACCTCGCCGACGCCGACTACTTCGTGCTGGTCGGTCCGACCGGCTCGGGCAAGTCGACGGTGATCGACGCGATGTGCTTCGCGCTCTACGGCAGCGTCCCGCGCTACGACGACCGCCGGCTGGTCGCTCCGGTCATCACGCAGGGACAGCTCGAGGCGAAGGTCAGGTTCGACTTCTCGGTGGGAGGGGCCGAGTACAGCGCGGTCAGGGTCGTCCGACGCCAGGGCAAGGGTGCGACGACCAAGGAGGCGCGGCTCGAGCGCGACGGCGAGGTGCTGGCCGGGACCGCCGACGAGCTATCCGCCGCGGTTGTCTCGCTGCTCGGCTTGACGTTCGACCACTTCACCAAATGCGTCGTGCTCCCCCAGGGAGACTTCGCCCGCTTCCTCCACGACAAGCCGTCCGAGCGCCAGGGCATGCTCGTCGAGCTGCTCAACCTGTCGGTGTACGAGGTCATGGGCCAGAACGCGCGCGCTCGGGCGGCGCGGGCGAAGAGCTCGATCGAGCTCAACCAACGCCGGCTCGAGGAGGACCTCGCGTTCGCGACCAAGGAAGCGCTCAGCACGGCCAGGGCGAGGGCCAAGCGGCTCCGGGCCTTGAAGAAGCAGGTTGACGAGTCCGCCCCGGAGCTGTCCCGGCTCGAAAGCGCGATCGCGGAGGGCGAGAGAGCGATAGCCGGGCGGCGTGCCGCGCTCGATGTGCTGGGTCAGATCGAGGTACCCGCCGCGATGGCGCGCTTCGCCGACGAGATGGCGCACGCCCGCAAGCTGGTCGAAGAGACCGAGGCCGGGGTGACCCAGGCGAAGGCAACGGTGAAGGGCGCGGCTGAGAGACTCGCCTTGCTCCCGTCGCCGGGGCCTCTGAGCGAGGCCATGGCGGCTCATGTCCGGCGCGCCGAGCTGCAAGTCAAGCTGGACCACGCGAGCGCGGCCCTCAAGCCGTTGGGCGCCGCGCGGGACCGCGCCGACCAGGCGCTTGCCCGCGCCGAAGAGCGGGTGCGTGGCGCGCGCTCGACCTACGAGGCCGCGACCGCGCAGAACCTCGCGCAGCATCTCGCCGGCGCGCTCGCGGTGGGCGAGCCATGCCCGGTGTGCCTGCAGCCGGTGGGCGCCCTCCCCGAGCACCCGCACGCGCCCGCACTGGAAGAGGCGGCTGCTGAGGGGGCCGCCGCCGAGGCGGACCTCGCAACCGCGCGCACGGCCACCCGGCGCGCCGCGACCGAGGCGGCGCGCGCCGAGGAACGCGAGGCGGCGCTGCGCGCCGATGTCGTCGAGCTCGACGGCAACCTCGCATCCGGCCCGGAACGGGCCGAGATCGAGCAACGACTGGCCGAGATCGAGCAGGCTCGGGAGGCGGCCGCCCACGCGCGCTCTGCGCTCGACCGCGCCTACGAGATGGCCGAGGAGGCCCAGCGCGCGCTCGCCGGGCTCGTCGCGCAGGAGACCGCGGCGCGCCGCAACTTCGACGAGCAACGCGACCGCGTGGCCGGGCTGGAGCCTCCCCCGCGCGCGGGCACCGACCTCGCCGCTCAATGGGCCGCGCTGGCCGACTGGGCCAGAGCGAAGGTCCCAGAGGTCGACGCGGAGCTCCGCGCTGCACAACATGCCCGGGACGAAGCCGCCGAGCGCCACACGTCCGCCGTAGCCACACTGGAGCGAAGCTGCAGCGAGTGCGGGCTCGACCTGAGCGCGGGAGACATCGCCGGCGCAACCGTGGCCGCCCTCACCCAGGCCACCGCGGAGGTCGGCCGGATCCAGACCGGGATCGCGGACGCCGAGAAGCTACGGGCCGAGATAGCGGTCGACACCGCGACCCACTCGGTGGCCGGGGCGCTCGCCCAGCACCTTTCGGCGAAAGGCTTCGAGAGGTGGATGGTCAACGAGGCTCTGCGCCGCCTCGTCCTCGGCGCGACCGAGATCCTGCAGGAGCTGTCCGGCGGCCAGTACTCGCTAACGATCGACGACGACGGGAGCTTCCAGGTGACCGATCACCACAACGCGAACGAGATGCGTTCGGCCAAGACGCTCTCGGGCGGCGAGACCTTTCTCGCGTCGCTGTCCCTCGCGCTGGCGCTGTCGGACCACCTGGTCGAGCTTGCCGCCGAAGGCGCGGCGCGCCTCGAAGCGATCTTCCTCGACGAAGGCTTCGGCACGCTCGACGCCGAGACGCTCGACACGGTCGCCGCGACCGTCGAGAACCTCGCCGCCAAGGGACGGATGGTCGGGATCATCACGCACGTACGCGAGCTCGCGGACCGGGTGCCGCTGCAGTTCCGGGTCAAGAAGGAAGCGCGCAGCTCGAGCATCCAGAAGGTGAGCGCATGAGGTTCTCGATCGAGGCGTGGGCGCCGGAGTACGGCTCCGCCACCGAGACGACCCTCGGGGACCCGTCCGCGACGGTCGACGCCACCGTGGAGCGACCGCTGTCCACCTGGGAGCCGGTCACCCCGGCGGGCCCCCGAACGGGCAGCCGGACGATCCTGTTCACGGACGGGGTCCGCCGCGTCGATGCGCGCGTGTGGATCGACGACGGGAACGGCTCCCGGCTCGGCATCTGCGCGTCGTATGCGGCCGGTGCGATCCTGTGCGACGGCAAAGCGAAAGTCGTCGCGGCCGATGTGCAGCGCGGGCTCTTCACCCCGGCCGGTGACGCCGAGGCGATCGTGTGCCGGCACGCCGCCTACCCGGTGCGCAGCGCGCCGGGCGACACGCCCGAGCAACTTGCCCTTGGCCTGCAACAGCGGATGGCCGAGCTCGAGGTCCATCTCGCGTCGGCGCACGCGGCCGACCTCGTCGTGATCGACGGTCCCCTGTCGGGGCGCCAGAACATCCCGGGCGCGGTGGGCTACGTGAAGACTCACCACGTGTCCTACCTGCAGGGCGGGGCCGAGCGCGTCGTGACCGGTCTCGCGGCCGGCCAGCGGACCCCGTTGTTCCTCACGAGGACGTCGTGGAGCCGTTTCTCGTGGTACCTCCGCCTGCCCTGTCCGCCCGGTCATCCGTGGGCAGGCATCGTGAGGTGCGAGGCCTCGGCGGATCAGGAGGTGGCGCACGTTGTCGCGCTCGCCGACGCCGTGACGGCCGAGCTGCCCCGCTTCGCGTCGTGCGCGCACAAGGACACGCGCGCCCCGCAGAACCTCTACCCGATCGCGGGTCTCGAGCGTGAGCTGCGCCGGAGGCTGGGTGACCCCGCCTACCTCTACCGGAGCTTGCTGGTGGCGGCCGCGACGGCCAACTGATGCGTGCCCGTCACGCGCTCTTGGCCAGAGCTCGCCCGACGCCTCGCACGACCCGATCGACCATGTCCTCGGACGCGGTGCGGCCCATCAGACCGATGCGGATCGCCTTGCCCATCGTCGGCGTGAGCCCGCCGGAGATCATGATCCCCTCTTCGTCCAGAAGATGCTTCTGGATCGTGATCGGATCGTCGGCCCACGCGGCGATCACCAGGTTCGCTTCGACCCCGGGGTGAGGAACGGGCTCGAGACCGAGGGCGCGGAGGCCCTCGCGGCAGCGTTTGCCGAGCTCGGCGCGCCGGGCCACCCAGGCGTCGACGCCCACTTCGAGGATCCGCTGCATGCTGGATGCCAGCGCCAGGACGAGGTTGGTCGGCATCGTCACGGGGTGCGGATGCCACGAACCCCACTCCTTGCGGTACCAGTCCCACGTCTTGAGGTCGAGGTACCACGAACCCGGTCGCCGGCTGCGCGCCTCGACCCGGGCGCGACCGCGCTCCGACAGCGCCAGGATGCCCAGCCCGGGAGGCGCTTCGAGGCCCTTCTGGGTCCCCGTCACCAGGGCGTCGATACCCATCGCGTCTACGTCGGCGAGCTCGCCTCCGATCGAGGCGATGCCGTCGACCATGCACACCGCTCCGGCGGCGTGGGCCGCCTCGGCGATCTCGGCGATCGGATGGCGCACGCCGGTCGCGGTCTCCACGTGCACGGTGAGGACGCCGTCGGCTCCACCGGCCACGTCCGCGATCCGGGCCGGATCGACGGCGGCACCCGTCTCGACCGCCACCTCGATCACCTCGAGGCGATGCGCGCGGGCGATCTCCATCAACCGGAGGCCGAAGAAGCCGGTGTTCGCTACGACCACCTTCTGGCCGGCCTCGAAGAGGTTCAGCGCGGCGGCATCGAGGCAGGTAGTGCCGGTGCCGGGGATCAGGTACGGCGGATCCGCCGCCCCCAGCAACTCCCCGAGCGCCGCGATCGCCTGGGCGTGGAGCTCCGTCCAGACGTCCCCATAGTGCGCGATGACCTGGCGCCCCAGGACATCGAGGTCTTCCTCGTGGAGCTCTCCGGGCCCCGCGATCATCAGCTCGGGCATCTCGGGGAGCTTCCTGGGATCTAGGGACAACGGTGTCCTCCGGCTCGGGGAGCGCGCCAGCATATCGGCGGATCGAGCGCCGCCCCGGCGTCGATGCCATCGCACGGCCCGCCCCGTGCCCTATGGTCTCAGGGAGTTTCTGCCACGCTCGGTGAGGGCATAGCGAGGGCATGAACGCCGGCGAGGTCGTACAGGAACGCTACGTCCTGAAGGCGCCGCTGGGCCGAGGCGGCATGGCGGAGGTCTGGCGGGCCGACGACAAGCGCATGGCGCGGCCGGTTGCCGTCAAGTTCCTCGCCCCTCACCTCGCCGACGATCCGGAGTTCCTGGTGCGCTTCTTCACCGAGGCACAGTCGGTCGCGCGCATGTCGCACCCCAACCTGATCTCGGTCCTCGACTTCGGCCAGGTCGATGGACGCCCTTACCTGGTGATGGAGTACGCGCCGGGTGGTGCGATCACCAAGCTCGTAGGCCCTCCCGTAGAGCCGGCCCAAGCCCTCCGGCTGGTCGCCGACGCCGCCCGGGGTGCAGGAGCCGCCCACGTTCGGGGCGTCGTCCACCGCGATATCAAGCCGGGCAACATCCTCTTGAGCGCGGACGG
>JBHENN010000002.1:0-12495 GCA_046262015.1 Actinomycetota bacterium
GTAATCCCCCTCGATCACATAGATCCCGCCGCGGTAACCAACGATAAAGGTGCCGCCCTCTTCGACGTCATTCTCCCTCTTCGCGACCCCGCCTCTCTTCAGACACCGGCGGACGGCGTCCACGAAGTAGGTCACCATGTACTCGTCGTCGGCCATCCCCTCGGGATGTTGGGGTGCCTCCAGTGTGTACCTGAGCAGCTGACCCATGCGGAAGGAAGACGTGAACCCAAGCACAAAAGGACCGCGGCGGAAGACCTTTGCGTCCGCACGAACAGCCAGATCCCAGCCCGCGACGCCGGCGCTGTCGCCACCGACGTAGACCCGCCCCGTGGCGTTGTCGATCAAGGCCGCGATGCAGGTCACTGCCTAATCCTTGTACGGATCAAAGGTGTCGGCGCCGGCCATACACACGATCAGCGGGCGGAGGGTGTGGATGATGCGGATCGTGTCGCCCTGCGCTCGTAGAACCTCGGGGAGACGCCGGTAGGCATGCGGGCTTTCGTCCAGGCCACCGCCTCGGAGGACCACGCCCTCGCGCTGGAGCCACTCCTGAAGCATCGGCCACGAGACCGCGCCCGGGCTCTTCACCCTCCCCGTCTTCCGGTTGACCTTGCCCGCCGCCTGGGTGCGCGACATGACACGACCGGCCCCATGCACCGTCGAGAAGAGCGCGGCTTGCTGGAGCTCCTGGTCGGTCTCTGTCCGAGGAGCTGAGCCCTCGACGATGACCGCGCAGTCGCCCATCGATCCGCCGACGAAACCGAGCTGGCCCGGGAAGGCGGGTGTCGCACCCTTCCGAACTACGACGAGCTCGCGGCCGAAGTGCTCCTCGCGCCAGGCGAAGTTGTGGTGGTTATGGACGAGCTCCAGCTCGCCGGCGCCGAGGACATCGCGGACGACTTTCCGCGCGACCCACTCCCGGCCGGCGTAGGCGTAGCGGCCCGCGAGCTCCATGAGCTCCCAGTACTCCCGCCCGAGCTCGGAGTCGAGCGGCAGGAGGACTTCTTCCTCGCGGACGCGGGACTTCCGCGGCTGGCCGAGAGAGAGCGCCAGGTAATCCGACGCGATCGTGTGGCCGAAGCCCCGGGAGCCGAAGTGGACGCCGACCCAGATGGCGTCCTCCTCGTCGACGAAAACATCGACGTAGTGGTTTCCCGACCCTACGGTGCCCAGCTGATGGCGGGCCTTGCCCATGAGGTCGTCGCGGTAGCCGCCATCGTTGGGGATCGCCCACCATGCCTCGTCATGGAACAGGGGATCATCGACCGGCGCGTCGTCGGCCGTGTTGCGGCGGCCGATCCCGAACGAGATCGTCCCCCAGATCGAGTCGGCCAGCTCGCCCACTTCCCGGCAGCGGGCGCGCGACGGGTTCGCCTCCAGCTCCTCGCGTGTGAACCCGACCAGGTCGACGAGCTCGAGGTCCGTCCGGATCGCCGCGTTGCCGCAGGCGATGTCGAACCCCACGCCGACGACCGACACCTTGTCTTCGTATGCGGCAACGCCACCGATCGGCATCACATAGCCGAGATGGCCATCCGACATCAGGGCGGCTGCTTCCGCACGGCTCGCGACGTCGCGGAGCTGTGCCAGCGTCTTCTCGTCGTGCTGACCGAAGACCGCGAGAATCTTGGGCGTCGTCTCTGTGTTCATGGACGTCCTTCCAAATGCCAAGCCTGAGCGAGGGTGACGGCGATCGCCGCGGCGATAAAGCCGACATAGTAGCCCGCCAGAAACCAAAGCACCCCGCTCATCGGCAGCCCTGCCACGCGTCCGCGGTCGCCTCGACGACTTCGCCCTGGCCGGCCATCAGCGCGACGGCGGACGCGGACGCGGTGAGGGTCCACGGCAGGAGGAGCGCGAGGAGAACGAGGCCGACGAGCTTCATGCCGCCCGCCGGAAAAGGAAGTCGCGCGCGTCGTCCTCCGGCGCCGGTGGCTGGGGCGACTCCCCGCGTGCGGCCGGGGTGAGGCCGATCTGCTTGGCCGCCTCGATCATCTTCTCACCCGCCTTTTTCGTGAGCGATACCTCGGGGATCTCCTGGCGGTAGCCCTTCTCCCCTACCTCCATCGTGTACGATCCGTGCTCTTCATAGTGGTCCTCGACGACCCGCACGAGCCGCGACCACATGCCGAACCAGAAGCAGTACGTGGCGAGGACCGCCCGGTCGAGCGGCGTCGTGTGCCCGCGCTGCTCGAGCTCGGGAACAATCCGGTCCCACTCCTCGGCCGCCTCATCACCCAGGAAACCGGGCCGAGCGAGTGTGCCCTTCTTCGCCCGCGCGCGTTTGGGCGCGCGATCCTTCCGGGTTGTCCCCTGGAGGCGTTTGGTGCGCGCTGACTTCTTCGCCGGACCCCGCCTACCCACAGGTACCCCCCCTCCCCCCAAAACCCGACCGCGGTTGTCTGAAGCCGGCGCGCGGTCTCGGGCTGGTCGGCCCCAGAGATTGATGCCCCCCTACCCCACCGTGGTGTTGCATGTGGCACGTCTCGCAGAGCGCCTCGAGGTTCGCGAAGTCGAACCGTTGCGGTCCCTTGGCCTGCTGGTCGCGGTGATGCACGTGTTCGGCGGGGGGCTCGCACCGCTCGCACAGGGGGTGCCGTCTCAGGTACATGATTCGGACGCGTCGCCATTGAGCATTGTAGCCGCGCGCGGCCGCGGATCCTCGCTCCTGCTCCTCGACCGTCGCGTGCTTGGGGCAACGGCCGCGGTAGTGAGCGAGATCCGGACAGCCGGGCTCGGCGCACTTCGAGGCAATCGCGCGCGGCGTCATCTGCTGCCGTCCCACCTGACGCCCGTGTCCGTTTCCGGCGCCGGTGCCGGCGGCGCGGGCGATCCGTTTGACTCGGGGTTTGGCATGGGTTCGATCTCGTTCGAGGCCTCGCCCCTCGGCGTCGCCGTGATACTGAGACGAACAGAGTGGGGGGGGGCACCTTCGGCCGGCGCAACAGTCTCGACCGCGACGCCGAGCTCGTAGGCCTCGTTGAGGTGCTCGTCGAGGAACTTCTGGATCACGTGGTTCAGGATCGTTGTCATGCAACTGCCTCTTCTGGGAACAGGCGTTCGCCGCGGCGGATCCGGCCGGCGATCACCTGGAGCGCGAGCTCGCCGGCGAGCTCGGGTGTGCGCAGGATCCCCTCGAGCGGGATCTCTTCGTCGTTCAATCGGTACACCGTCTCGCCGTTCGCGAGGATTGTGCGGTAGTAGCCGGCGAGCACGAGCGCCCGTAGCGCGCCCTGCGGGGTCCATGTGGGTTCACGGTTCTTCCTGGGCGATCCCACTCGTCGGTCACATCCCGAGCTTCTTGAGGATCCACCGCTTCCATCGCGGCTGGGCCTGCATGTTCTCGGCGAACCGTTCGGCCGACTTGGCGATCGAGATCGCGCCGGCGACGTGCCGCTCCTCGATTGGCGAGAGGGCGCGTGGGTGGCGGCTCGACCACGGGAGGCCGTCGAACACGCCGACCCCGCGGAAGACGCTTCCGCCGGGCCGACGATCGCAGCGCTCGACGATCCCGATCCGGCCATTCGGATCGACCGCCATGCGGCCGACGAGCGCCCCGTCCCTCGACCGAACCGTTCGTCCGCCCAATGCGCCTTGCCCCCTTCAGCTCGCGGCGACGTTGCCGCTCTCGGGTTGGGGTTTCCGGACGACGGATTCCAAAGCGATCGTCACGTCCAGCAACCGTCTCGCGCGAGAGAGAAGCGCGGCCGCGCGACACGGATCGTCCTTGAGCTGCTTACAGGCCTCGCCGAGAAGCGAAGCCACGCCCATGGCGGAAGCGCTGTGCAGGTCGGGTGCGAGATCGCGCAGCAGACTGAGGGTGAAACGCTCGGAGACCGGCTCGTCGGCAATGTCGGTTCCAGGCGTGGAGGGTGATCCGGGAAAGGGAATGATCTTCTCGTCGCTCATCAGGCGGCCACTGTTGTTCGCGGCTGCTCACATCGTGGCGAGGCCTTCGCCTCGACGAACTGCAGGTAGATCACCATGAGCCTGCGGTGCAGCGTGACCATGTCGTCGTAGTACGTGCGCAGCGCGTCCTCATAGCTCAGGTTGTACGGTAGGAGCTTGATCTCGTGGGCCTCGCCGCCTGGGTCGACGACCACGATCATGCGAGCGTGACAGCATTGTCCGCCCCGTGGGTTTCCCTTTGCGTGGTGCTCATGCCACCGCGGCGGATCGAATCGTGAGAAGGGCTGCGACATTCGGTCGCCACAGCTCGGGCAGCAGAAGTAGATGAAGGGATCGTCCACCCTCCACGCGATCACCCGGTGCGTCTCTCCGCTCAGTCTTCCCAACCCCCAACGCAAAAAAGCCGGTGCCCCCGCGAGTCCCCGTCGCGGGATGCACCGGCTTCATCAAGCCGTCGTGATACCTGTGATTTCGCGCGGAATATGAGGGCGAGCGGCGGCGCGGGCAACGGCAGGACGGTCCAGAGACCTCAGGGGTGAGGACGAAGATGGGCGGCGGGATCAAGCGGGCCCGCCGGCGGATGGGTGGGAAAATCGGCGTCCTGGTAACTCGGGCGGTAGCGCGAGAAGTGTTACATCAGGTCATGACGGGTCGATCCTTGTGTCAGATTCTTTCTTCAAATCCTCCGGCCGCTCATGCCACCAGCGCGTCAACATCGTGCGCATCGTGTCATCGGTCTCTTCCACGATCTCCGGCCTCAGCTTGGCCATCGCCGCGAGTGCGTAGGAGCGCACCGTGTGCTCGCTAAGCCCCAACCGTCCCGCGATCCTCGAGTAGCCGCGACCCTCCGCGATTCCCTGCACCACTTCGGCCTCGCGGCGCGTGAGACCCCGACGCTTTGCCATCAGCCCCCAGTGGTAGAAGGTGAGGCTCCGGATCTCGCCGCCCGGGCGGGCACGGATCACGAGGCCTCCGCCGGGGACGAGCTCGTCGACCAGGTCCTCGAGCGTGAACTCGAGCGCCAGGTCCTCGCGGGCTCGAGCGATCGCCTCGGCGACGGTCCTGGTGGGGAGCCAGCAGACCAGGTCGAGGCCCCGACCATCGTCGGCCGGCCAGACCGACCACCAGGTGGGCAGACGGGCGAGATCGAGGTACCGAACGTCCCGAAGTTGGTGTCCCAGAAGCATCTGGGAGTCATAATCTACGACGTGCTCGCACATCGATGCACCCACCTGATACCCCTCAAGGGCCACGAGTGCTCACGCCGCTGCTCCGTAGCGCCTTGATCAGCATCGCTCGCCCACGCATCTGATCCAGCATGCCCTCGCGCTCGAAGGCCAGGATGTCGGTCGCCGCGGCGTGGATCTGGTCCCGGTGTGCAGGCGATCGGATGAGCGCGGCATCGGCGGCATACTCGGCGCGCTTCTCCAGCGGGACGACGAGTCGAATTGCCTGAACTACGCCAGGGCCTCGATCGTCATCCGGCCACACGGTCGCAGATTGTTCTGCTCTGGCGATCTTTCTCCCACGCTCGCCGTTCGCTCGCGGCCAAGACGGTCCGGTTTTAGAAGAGCGTGTTCGATCTAGAGCAAGATCTTTAAGAGCAAAAGCAAGAGCGTAGCGCTGTTTGCCATCCCGTAGAACTTCTTGTGGTGCTTGGTGTTGGCCTTCGCCCGCTGAGCAGCGGCGCTGAGCGGCCGCTGAGCGGCCGCTGACCTCCCGCTGAACCGGTGCCGCAGACTTTTCCACAGACTTATCCACAACCTTGCAGTGACGTCGGTGACCTGCGAACGCGCGCTGCGACGAAAACGCGCGGCCACAGGTACAACCGTAGCGGCCCCAGCGTTGATCGGCGCCGAAACCGCCACTCACCGACCGCTCGACCGTACGCGCGTCGAGCTCCTCGCGTAACCGTTCCTGACGTGGGTTGACCATACGCCCGTGCTCCGTCGGGTGAGCAGCCCAGCAGACCTGGATTCCTTCCCAGATCTCGCGGACCCGCCTGATTGGGATGTCCCGGAGGAGTGGTTTCAGTTGCCTCGCGTCGGCCGGGATCGATCCCTCTAGCCATGCATGGTCGAGGAGGCGACGATAGGCCCACTCCTCCTCAATCGACATTCGCATGACGTGCTCGTCCGTTAGGAAATCACGGG
Source organism: Actinomycetota bacterium (assembly GCA_046262015.1). GTDB lineage: Bacteria > Actinomycetota > CADDZG01 > CADDZG01 > WHSQ01 > JBHENN01. The sequence continues at coordinate 6,063 of JBHENN010000002.1, forward strand.
GATACCACGGATACGACGGGCGCTTTTTTCGTGGCATGGACCTTGGGTTGAGCGTAAAAGACCACCTGCATCTTCCGTACGGGATGGGGGACGAACGGAGGATGTTGCGAATGACGGTCGAGGATCTGTGGGTTCAGATCATGGTGGGATCATTGGTGGCTCCTGGTGGATCCACATGGATCCGTAGAGATCCCTGGGGGCGTGGGGCAGCGATCGCGAAACGTTCGATCCACCCTGCCTCGTCACGCGTCGCTGCCCCTCCATCCCCCTAGCTCAGCTCCAGTTGGTGAGCTCGTTAGCCCCGATCGCCGCCGCGACGTGGACGTAGCAGGTCCTCAGGTGCAGGAGCGCCATGTCCTTGTCGGGCCCGTCGGGCAGGTTCTCGATCCGCTCGGCGAGCTTCGTGAACACCTCGCTCGCCTTGCCGATCGTGTTGAAGACACCCACCTCCGCGCTCTCCTTGATGGTGGGCCTGAAAAGCTCGGTCACCGGGACGTCCCGTACTCCGGCGCCGGGGTTGTAGCTGTCACGTGCCATGCGTGCTACCCTCCTGGCAAGCGGCCTCGTGGTTCTTTCTCCCGCTGGCTAGCCGCGTCGCCGGCGAGCTGTCACTCCTCCTGGTCGAGCTCCTGCTCTAGCCGATCGACGAGCCCGAGCCCGGTACGCGAAAGTGCCTCCCGCAGGTGTTCGATCTCCTCGACCGCCCAGCGACAGGTCGTGCCGACGAAGCCATCTCCGGCGTCTGTCTCGCGCGCGGCGATCAGCTTGAGATCGGCGAGGCGGTCGACCGTCACAGCGGTTCGAACTCCTCTTCGTCGGGCCCCTCGGCGATCTCCACGAGCGGTTCATAGCAGTCAGGGCAGAGCCCTCCGACTTCGCAATAGGAGCACACGTTCATGTCACACTCTTCGCATCGAGATACGATCTCCTCCTCGCGCTCCTCGCCACACAGATCGCAGACGACGGTCACACCAGGGCCGTCTCCAGCGGAGCCTTTGAATCGACAGTGATGTCCTTGCGCCGGGCGCCGGGCCTGATCCAGACCACCGGCGCCGCCCGCAGCAGCGTCAGCAACTCGTCCGCCGCCCGCTCCATCCACTTCTGATGAGCGGCCGCGTAGGCCGCGTAGGCCGCGTAGGCCGCGGAGATCCACTCCTGCCGCGAGGGCTTGTCCCCGCTCGACCACCGCTCGTAGAGGGCGACGACCCGGGCCAGGACACCCTTCGTACGGCCGCGGGCGTGGCGAGAGGCTCCCCACTCGGGATCGGTCAGAAGCCACAAAGCGAAGCGCGGCCAGACGAGCGAGAGATCAGCGCCCACCGGGATGGCTCGCAGGAACTCCTCCGGCCAGCCCTCGATCGCGCGTGCCAGTGGCATCGCCTCGAAGAGCCGATCCTCCAGTCGCGCGAGGACCGTCGGGATGCCGAGCTCGCGCTCGTAGGCAGCGTGCTCGCCGGGAGTGGACGGTGCAGCCGACCGCGCACCCGCGACCCTCTATCCAGTACGTGCCCCGGACGAGCTGGTCGGCTTCGCGGTGCCGAATGACGCGCGCCAGGTACTTCGACTTGACGGCCGGATCGCCGTGAAAGGCAAGCATGAGGTCGGGCTTCGTTGGGTAGATCATTCCTCCCCCTTGAGTGATGGTGAATTGTCGGGCTGCGGTTTCTCCCCGCCGTGGATGGGACACCCGGACGAGTCGACCAGACTGAAAGGCTGACAACCGCCTGGGCCCCGAGAGCACGCAACCACTGATGTCCGCCGGCAACGACACTCCTGCGCCTCCACGACGGGGCTTTCCATCGGCTCCACGAAGACCTGGCCCTGCACCTGGCGATCGAACTTCTCCGTCTCGAGCGACCATGCCTCGATCGCGAAGTACTTGCGGAACGTCGCAATCTCATTCCGCCACGCGTCCCGCGATGGGTTCTTCGCCGCCCGCGAGATGGCCACCCGGAGCCGCCCGTCGTGGCCGCGTCGCATCGCCACGGTGGCGCCATGCGGCAACACGAATCGGTGCCAGCGCATCGGCGCCTTCGTCGCGCGCAGCTCCAAGGCGGCCCACAGCTCCCTGAGTCCGCCGGTCCAGCGCTCGGCCGAGGGCGCAGCCTCGAAGGTGGGGTGGTTGCGCAGGACGCGCGTCACGTCGTCTCGCCGTCTCCTATGAGCTGGGCATAGAAGGCGAGCCGCATGACGGCCGACGCTCCGGGCACCGTGGGCTCCAGTTCGACCTCGCGCACCGACCGCGACCAGTCCTTCCCGTCCACCATGATCTGCCCGATCGACCCGTCCGGTCGCCCGATGAGCCTGACCTTGATCGGCCTCACCTCCTGGTCCGAGACGCCTTCGGTCTGGGTACGCGCTGACCTGCGTGCGCCCGGCCGATCGTTGGTCAGCCCATGGCGTTCGATCATTCTCTCCAGCCGGGGCCGGGTGATCCCGAGCTCTCTCACCGCGCGCGCCTTGTTCCATCGATTCCGCTCCAGCGCAGCGGCGACGGTGCGCGCCTCGGAATCCGCCAACGTCGATGCGTGGGTCTCCCGGGAAGCGGTTCGGCTCCGCGTCAGGTCGCCGCCTCCGTCTCGTTAAGATCTCGGTCCACCCTGCGGTAACTTGGCCACTGCTCGCCGTTGACCAAGGACACCTCGGCGCGGGCTGCCAGTTCGTCGATCAGTTCCTTCGTTGTGGCGTGCCCGAGGTTCGGCGCTCGATGGCCACGCCCGTAAGTGAACTCGGGCCTTCGCCCACGAGGAAGCAGGAGACCGATCTCAAGTGGGAGATCACGCGCCGGGAGGAGAACGCTGAGCGACGAAGGACCGTCGCACAACGGCACCGTCACCCGCCAGCGATCGCCACAGACATCGTCACGGGTGGCCAAGAAGTTGTCGGCGAACCTCGTCGCCAGCGGTCCATAGGGTGACTCAGGTCCAAAGTAACCCCCTCTCTCGCTGGCACCGATCATAGGTCCTCCTCGTCAACAAACCTCAGCAACAGGATCACGGCCGGAATGAGTAGGATCGCCACCGCAAGGTCCCGGATACGCCTCAGCATGAGCCCCCCGCCAGGAACCAGCATGTCGCCCACGGCTCCGTCTTGAAGTAGTCCATCATCAGCGTCACAGCTTTTACCGTGCCGTTATAACCCGGATGCCGTCCGTCCTCGAAGTCAGTCGGGAGCCACGTCAAACCGTCGCTTCGCGCGGTCGAGCCATCAGCCCACAGGTACGGCCCCCATAGGATCGTCGGCGCAACGGCCGGCGAGAGGTCGCCCGCAAGCGGGTCGCCCTTGCCCGTCCGCGCCTGCCGGATCTGGGCCTCGATCAACCACTTGACCGCCAAGTTCGACTCGTAGGCGTAGGGCTCGGCGACGACCCCCGAGCCGTCGTACCCACCGTACATATAGCCAGCGAGGGTCCAGAGTTGCGCGTTCGGCCAGCGCGTCCGGATCGCCCGCGCGACGTTGCCGAGGTCGCGTACCATGAGGTAGGCGTTGGCCCCGGGGTGGGGGAGCGTCGGCTCGTAGACCACCGCCCCGGCGACCTTCTTCTTCGGGTGCCGGACCAGCGGTAGCGAGGCGACGACTTGGACCTGCGCCGGCGAGAGCCCCCAAACCGCGAGCGAGTCGTCGACGCGGTCGTAGTTGGCGATCCCGACGCCATTGGTCAGCGTCCAGTTCTGCGACGTCTGGCCGTCGCGGGCACCGTTCCTGATAACGAGCGTCGTCTGATTCACGGTCGCGTCGTGTTGCGCGGTCCATGCGAACATCGGCTTCTTGGCGATGGGCTTTTTCCCCCACCAGACGTTCTGCGTGGTGCTCATTCCGAGGGCGAGCGTGACGATCCTGCCGCTCGGCGAGACAGCGCCCGAGAGGTTGCGCGGTTGAACGAGAGCGGTAGCGGCCTGAGCGGTCGCCGCGTGGTCGGCCGGAACCTCATTGGAGCCGGGATAGAGACAGAGCTCGAACGTGCCCAGGTAGAGCGAGCCGCAACCGTCGGTAATCGGCACCGTCGCGCCGCTGTCGTGGTGGGCAGGCCCGAGCGGCTCGGTCGGAGAGCTCGGGGAGGGTCCCTGGTGGCACGCTGCTACCACAAACGCGAGGGGGACCGGGCCGATCCGTCGGAGCCTTCTGGCACCACTACTGGCACCACGGCCCTGGAAGGGTCGCAGCGAGCGCTCATCAGCGCTCGCGTAAGCTCGTGTACGATAGGGGGATGGGTCTGGCGCCCCGGGGAGGACTCGAACCCCCGACCCGCAGCTTAGAAGGACACGCGGGTCGCGCGCAAACGTGCGCATGAGCGTGCACAAGCGGGCCGCTCGGGTGCTTTGCGCTGGCCCGCGCTCGGGTGCGCTCGTGCGGTTTGGCACCACTACCGGCACCACGAAAATGCCGCCCCTTCCTGTCATCCTGTCCTCCTAGCGCTGGTCAGCGCTGGTGGTCGACGTCGCGGGTGCCCGTCACGCGACGGCGTCGGTTACGGGAGCAGGGCAGTCGCGACCCTCGCGACCCGTCAGCTCCCGAATACATCGATCGCTCATGCTCCCAGCGCCTCCAGCCGTCCTGCCAGCCGCGCGGCGTGCTGCTCGACACGGAACTCGAGCTGCTCCGAACGGTGACGGACATCACCGAGGTGGCCGTAGATCCGTTTGATCAGGTCGTCGGACTCGTGGCCTGCCTCGGTGCGCACCGTGTAGAGGGAAACCGGGGCACCGTTGTCGAGCGTCTGGAGCCGCGCGGCGACCCACGTGTGTCGCAGATCGTGAGGTCGCACGGTCGCGGCCTTCCAGCCCAGCCGCGCGCTCACGCGATCGAGCGCCTTCCGCGGATCGACGATCATCCCGTCCGAGCTCACACCCGAGAGCCGTAGCGATGAGAAGAGGAGCGACCCACCGACCTTCGACTCCCGCCGGATCCACCACCGCAGGACCTCCTCGATCTGGGGCCAGAGCGGCACGACCCGCTGGGCGGCCGGCGTCTTGAGCCGCCGGCGCGGATGGGTGCGGAACGTGACCGTCCGCCGTTCGAAGGAGACGTCCTGTACGCGGAGCCCGAGGACCTCGCGACGTCGCCCGCCGGTCAGGAGGTACGTGGCAATCAGCGGGTAGACCGGGATCTCGAGCAACCCGCCGGGTGGGAGCGGATGCTTCCCTTCGGGATCCACGGCGCGCGCTTCCCGCCAGGCGTCCTGCTCGAGCTGGATGATGCGCGCCGCCTCGAGGTAGAGCGCCGCGTCGTGTATCTCGAGCCAGGAGGCCTCCCTCTTCTCGATCCCCGGCTTCTCCATGAGCGCGGCCACGGGGTTGTAGCCCTGTGGGACGCGGCCCTCGGACTGCGCACGGCGATAGAGGTTCGAGATCGAATTCAGGTAGTGACGAATCGTCCCGCTGGCGAGCGTTTCCTCCTTGCGTGTGCGGCTCTTCTGCTTGGCGAGCTGATTGACGAACCGCTGGATGTCGGCCACCCGAATGCTCGTAAGGTCGCGGTCGGCGCCAAAGAAGGCGGAGGCCTCCTGGAGCTGGTGCTGGGTATCGCGCAGGAACCGGCGGGTGAACCTTTTCTTGCTGGCCGCCTTCTGCTGGAGGTGGTAAGCAGCGAACTCGGCAAAGGCCGCGGGCTTCTCCACACCGAGGTAGACCTTGTTTCGGCGCCGCTCCTGCAGTTCACTGACGCGGTCGGTAGCGAGCTTCTCGGCGATCACAGGATCCGACGTCGCCACGAGCTCACCCTTGGGCACGAGAGGCTCGCGTCGACCGCCGACGTCCTCGTAATCCCGGAAGTCGCCGTATGCGCGCGCCACGCCCCCGCGCTTACGCCAGTAGACCCTCGTCCGCTTAACCCTCGGTGTCATCCATATCCTCCTCCCAATCGGTCCACGCTGCAGAGTCCCTCCGAGGGGATTCTAGCACGGAACCGGTGGGCTCTGCTGAGCCCGCCTGCGCATCGAGGTAGTTGCGCAAGGCAACGCGTGGGATTCGCCATTCCTTGCCGTGGAGACGATAGGCGCCGGGAATCCGCGGACACCAGTTGCGAATCGTCGAGGCCGCGCGACCGAGTTCCTTCGCTGCCTCCTCCACCGTTAGGTCAGAGAGCGCTGCCTCGTGAGAGCCCGTCGCCGGCGCCCCCTTCTTCAGCTGCTCGCGCACGAAACCGACAGGCACGATAGCCTCATCGGGCAGCGGCTCGAGTACATGAAGGAGGTCTTTCACCGTCACGATCACCTCAGCCGTTCGCACTCATGCTCGTCGGCTTGTTCCCGTGTGCGAAAGAAGCGGCAGCACCGGTCGCATAGGAAGCGGACCACGCTGACCCGACCGATGCCCGCCTCGTACTCTGTCCCCCGGATCTCGAGGACTTGCGGCACGCGCGGCCGTCGCTTGGGAATCCAGAGGTCCCACGCCTTGGCGGCCGCGGCACCAGCCGCTCGGGGGGGGGGGGGGGG
>JBHENN010000003.1:0-3846 GCA_046262015.1 Actinomycetota bacterium
CCGCTTCAGGAGGCGGTGCGCCGAGGCCCCCATCTGGCGAACGAGCAGTGGCCGCACCGGGGTCCGTGTCGAGCGGACGGGCGGTGACGTCCACGGCGCCGAGCCGCTCACCGGTCACCGTCGTCGCGTGTGCAGGAGCCGGGTCCGAAGCGCCCGCCGGTGGTACGGGCCGTACCGGCTCAGGGGGAGGGGCCGCGAAGCGGTTGAGGCACTGTCCGCACCACTCGGCCGCCGGGGGGTTGAGCCCGCCACAGCGTGGACATCGGATCGGCTCTGCCATGAGGGAAGCGTAAGCACAGCGATGCCCCCCGACGCGCATCTCCCGATAGGGCGCGCCCGAGAGGAACCGCTCGTCCGGTCCCATCCGTCTGACCTTCCGGGGGCCGCGGGGGCGCTAAGAGCCCGTGTAGGTGTCTCAGTCGTAGGTGTGCTCGGGCGCGGGGTAAGCGCCCGAGGCGACGTCGGCGGCGAAGGCACGGGCGGCGCGCTCGATCTCGTCGCCCACCGACGCGTACCGCTTGACGAAACGGGCAGCACGGCCGGCGCTCATCCCGAGGAAGTCGTGGAACACGAGCACCTGACCGTCGCAATCCGGCCCCGCCCCGATCCCGATCGTCGGGATCGCGAGGCTCTCGGTCACCGCTCGCCCGACACGCGCCGGCACCGCCTCCAGAACCACGGCGAAGACCCCTGCGGCTTCGAGGCTCTTCGCGTCCTGGACGATGCCGTGCGCGTGCTCGTCGCTCTTGCCCTGCACCCGGTAGCCGCCGAGCTGGTTCACCGACTGCGGGGTGAGGCCGAGGTGGCCCATCACCGGGATGCCCGCGTCGGTGAGACGAGCGACGAGATCCACGACCCGGCCGCCGCCCTCGACCTTGACCGCGTTGGCACCGGCTTCCTTGAGGAAGCGCCCCGCGTTACGCATCCCCTCCTCGATCGACGTCTGATAGCTCATGAACGGCATGTCGCCGACGACCAGCGCGCCGGCGGCGCCCCGCCGGACCGCAGCGGTGTGATGGAGCATCTCCGCCATCGTCACCGGCACCGTGGAGTCGTAGCCGAGGACCACCATCCCGAGGCTGTCGCCCACCAGCAGCACGGGGATGCCGGCCTCGTCGAGGGCCCGAGCGGAGGGCGCGTCGTAGGCCGTGAGCATGGCGAATCTCTCGCCCCGCTCCTTGAACGCGCGGATGTCGCGCACGGTGAGTCGCACTGTCGCCTCCTCTGGATGGGTAGCCGCAGCACCGCGAGCATAAGGGGGGGACGGCCCGTTCTCTGCGACGTTACGGAAAGGCGAACTGCACGGCGTGGCCCCGGACCACGAGGATCTCGAGGGTTCCGAGCTCAGAGAGAAGAAAGGCAGGAGCGTGCTTCCATCACGATCGTCCCACGTACCGCAAGATGTCGATGCCTCTGTTCTGGTCGATCGCGTAGACGATCTCGTCGTCGACCCAGAAGGACGACAGCGTGAGGCCACCGTAGGGCAGGAACGAGCCGACCTCGCCGATCTTGCCCGTCGGATCGACCTTCAGGAACCGCGTCCCGTGCTCGAACCAGGAGGCAGCGACCAGCCCACCGTTCTTGTAGCTGGGATGCTCCTCGAAGAAGCTCGACGAGCACCCGACGACGTTGGCAGGCGGGTTCCCGTCGGCGTAGGTCCCGTTATCCATCCGCAGCTCGTCTATCAGGGTGAAGCTGCGGGTCTTCCTCCAGCCCCTTGCGTCCCACGTCGTGAACGCGGCGGACCTGTCGTTGCACGGACCGCTCAAGGGCGTCTCGCCCGCGATCAACAGGAACCTGTCCTTGGTCCGGCGAGGCCACCGGGTCGAGCTCAGGATCTCTCGCCCGCCTTCGAGCGGAAGCTGCTCGGCCACCGGAGCGGTAGCCAGGAGCCGAGGCTTTCTGGGGTCCTCGCCCACGTCCAGGAAGTAGACCGTCGGCCGCGACGCCGTGACGATGCACCCGGGCGCGACCTCGGTGACGTCGTGGGTGAAGCTCGCGGGGTAGATCTTGTCCCACTCGCCCACCAGCTTCGGGCTCGCGGGGTCACGCAGGTCGACGATCGAGTGCCCGGGCGACGAGCCGTAGACCCACTTGCAGTCCAGGACGCAGGTGAGCATGTGATCGCCGGCGCCGGCGAGCTGGGCGACGGCGACAGGCCTGGTCTTGTCCCTGACGTCCCAGACGTGAAGTATGCGCCGCGACTCCTCCGGGAAGATCAGGATCTTGCCGTTGGTATCGATGTCCTCCATCGAAAACGGGTTGAACCCGACCGGCGAGATGCTCTGGAGCTGGGGGTCGAGCGGGTCGGAGATGTCGTAGATCGAGATGTGGTGATAGTTGGCAAGATAGAGGTAGTCGTCGACGATGCGGGCGCTCGCCGCGCCACCGCCCTCCAGCGGGAGGGTGTCGACGTACTCGACCGGGCCCGTGACGATCCCTCCCACCGTGGGCCCTGCTCGAGCGCCGGGGAGACCCGACAACGCAGCCAGCGTGAGCGTCGTCCAAACGCAGAACCTTCTCACGACCATCCTCGTCGAGGTGCAGGGCTAGAGCGATGGAACCCGCCGGTCTTCAAGCGGGATCGCCGCTGCCGGCCTTAGGCGGGCTCTTCGCCCGGCGCCTGCGGCTCGTTGACGACCTCGCCGAGCCACAGCTTGATCTCACGATCGCCCCCGGTACCGAACCAGTTGCCGACACGCAGGGTCCAGCCGCCGCAGTCCGCGGTGCGTATCCCGACGAGCTTCTCGGACGACGCCGTCGATTCGCCGCCGTGACCGGTCGAGGGTAGTGGCCCGAAAGCCGGCACCGGCTGGTCGTTCGCCTCGATCATCGTGTTCCATGCATGCGAGCGCGCCGCGTAGCTGCCGTCGGGGTGGAGGAGATCGAGGTCGTAGTCGTGGCGGGCCGGGAACTCGATCAGCGCGTACAACCCGGCATCCGGCGCCGCGCTATCGACCTGAAGGTTGACGAACGCGTAGCTCGGGTCGCCCACCTGGGCGTCGGCCGTCGACGGCTCGAGGGTGACCGTGGCCGTCGCAGGGGCTTCCTCGGTGGCGGCGTCCGTCACCGGCACCAGCGGGGCGTCGGCGCCGGCCTCACCCGGCGTGAAGGCGGCGCACTCCTTGACCGGCGGAGGCTTCTTGCAACCCTTCTTCTTGCTTCCCTTCTTGCACTTCTTCTTCTTCTTGGCCTCGGAGCGGGTCTCAGCCGACGTGTCGTAGCCGGCGTCGGTCGTGGCCACGCCCATCGCACCGGCGACCCCGGAGGGGCCCACCGTTCCGGTCCCGGCGTACGCCGGCAACGCGCCGGCGAGCGCCATCACCAGCGCGGTCGCGAGCAGCAAGGTCCGGTTCCTCATCTCTTGGCTCCTGTCTGTAGGGGGTCGATCCGCGTCCGAAGGTAGAGGTCGGCGTGAACGATCATGGGACGTACGCGATCTCGCCGAGCCACAGCTTGAGCGTCACGGGGCCGCCCGCGGTGGTGGCTCCGACCACCTCGAGCGTGTAACCACCACAGTCGGCCGTCTTGGTCCCGAGGATCGTCTCGGATCCGACGTCCGAGTGGCTGTCCTCGTCGTCGGCGACGTCGAGGTTGTCGTTGATGAAGAGGAAGCCGCCCGACTCGGCGACGTTGGTCCCGTCGGGGAGATCCATGTACATGTCGTAGTCCCATTCCGCCGGGAACTCGATGCTGGCCCACAGACCCGTCTCGGCGGCGGCACTGTCCACCTGCAGGTTGTGGAAGGCGTGCGAGACCGCGGCCGCGAGCGGCCCGGAGCGACCCGAGCCGACTCCGGGGCCGGTGTCGAGCTCGACCTCGACCGGCGCCTCGGCGGTCGCGGCG
>JBHENN010000004.1:0-12770 GCA_046262015.1 Actinomycetota bacterium
CCTTGAACGTTGCCGAGATGCTTCTTCAGCGTCCCTTCGAACGGCGGCTCTCCGGGAGGTAATCGCCTACACGAACGGCTATCCGTACTTCCTCCACGAATACGGCGGAAAGCATGTCTGGAACATTGCTGAAAGCGACGAGATCACGCTTGAGGACGTGAGAAGGCTAAGGCTCGCGTTCGGCTCCAGCTCGACGAGAACTTCTTTAGCGTTCGAGTGGCTCGGTGCACACAGGCTGATCTCCGCTATCTCGCCGCGATTGCCGAGCTAGGAGACGGCCCTTACCGGTCGGGCCAGATAGCGTCCAAACTCGGTCGTGACGCTCAGGCCGTCGCGCGTACACGGGCCCGACTGATCGCCAGAGGACTTATATATGGCCCTGGCGACGGACTGAATGAGTTCACGGTTCCCCAATTCGGGGATTTCTTGCGGCGCACCTATCCCCTCTCTGAAAGTGACGACTAGACATCGTCGGCGCGCCGGTGAGATCGCTCCCCGATCCGGAGTAGGCCACGGAATCCGACAGCTTCCGCCATCCTCCATTCCAATCTCGTTGAGCGGCAGCGAGGGGCCCAGACGAGCCGTCCGCTCGAGCCATCTCTCCAAAATCTCTCCAAAATCTCTCCACTCGCTTCACGGTGGACGGTCCCCCTCCCGCAGGCCCCACACGGAGATCGCGAAACTTTCTTTCTAGCGGCGCCACCTGCACCTTCGACACGGGCTCTCCGATTTCTCTCCGATTTCTCTCCGATTTCTATCCGGCCGTCGCTTTGATGAACGTCATGAAACAGAACTGGCATCACCTCAACGAAATCATTGCCCTCGGTGCCGGGTGTCGGGCAGCTCGGGTTCGGGCGTCACTTGCCGGCTCGGTGTGTCCGAGGAGGTGGGATGCGCGCGCGGTCGTCTCTCTTGGGGGGCGGGCTCAGGTGTCCAGGGGGGAGACCGGCTGAGGCCCATCGACCTCTCCGACCCTCGCCTCCTGCCCCTGCCCCCTCGCGATCGGGCCGAGGCCGCGCGCCTGCTTGCCGCCCTGATACGCGAAGCGGCGCTCGGCTCCGGCTCAAGGCATGGACTCGGGAATAACGGGGCGGAACCTGCCGCCGATTTGCCGACAGCGCCTTTAACCGTTGGCAAGCGGCAAGCGCGCAAACGTGCAGGTGAGGCGGCGTGAAGGCGCTCTCTTGCTGCACCCGACGGTCTTCGCGTACGACACCCTTACGGGCGTCGTTCGCTTCGACTCTTTCCTCATGTGCCTCATGGGCTTCGCTTACTACAAGGGATTTCTCTTTTTTCTTTCTCCATGTGATGAGACGTTTCTCTTCTCTTTCTTGTCCTGCAGAGGCCTTTGTTCCTGCGGAGGCTCTCTGTTGAGTGATTTCGTCAGCGATACCGACCGGGACATCCTCGACACCCTCGTCGAGCATCGCGTCGCTACCGCCTTACAGCTGAGTGTTCTGCTCGAGATCCCCGAGCGCACCATCCGCTATCGCCTCACCCAGCTCAAGGCCAAGGGATACGCGCGCGCGGTGAGGCCTCCCGCGGACAAGGGATCGTCGCCCGATCACTGGTGCCCGGCGCGCAAGGCGGACTCGTGGTCCAAGGGCGAGCGCGCACCCCACGGCGGTGATAAGGCCGCCCCGTCCACGACCTTCGTTGAGCATTCCGCCGCGATAACGGCTTTCTACGTGGCGCTGCTAAAGGCTACTGCCGGACTCGGGCTCAGCCAGTGGGCGCGCGAGGGTGGCGCCGCGGAGGAGTTCGAGTGGCGCTCTCGTCCCCGCAAGATCGTGCCCGACGCGTTCGTAGTCCTGGCCGACAATGACGCCTCCTACCGGGCGTTCGTCGAGGTCGATCTCGGGTCCATGAGCATGACGCGCCTGTCCCAGAAGCTCTCGGGCTACGCCGCCTATTACGCCGCGCGGGCGTGGGCAAAGACCCATCCCTTTCCGCCGGTACTGCTGCTCGCAACCACGAGCGAGGCCCGGGCCGAGGGCGCCATCGCCCGCTTCGAGCAGCGCCTGGCTCAGGCACAGCGCCACTTGCACTCGCTTCACTATCGAGGATGCGACGAGTGGGTGCCTGAGATGGGCGCGTGCGCCTGTGCGCGCTATCCCGACGTGGCGGTCGCCGAGCCTGTGTGGCTGTCCTCGGGTGGAGGCGACGGGCTCTGCCTCACCGACCTCCTTAGCCCTCCGTGGGAGAGGTGGGCACAACGAGAACATGCGCGCCGGCAAGAAGACGAGCGCCGCGAGCAGACAAGACAGAGCCTCCGCGCCGATCCCGAGCGCTGTCGCACGGAGATACAACAGTGCGGGTTCTCGCGCAGCTTCGAGGATCTCGCCGAGGACTTCGACCAACGGGGCAGCCTCGCGCTCAAGCTCTTGTTGCAGCGCGACCACGAGATGGACGCGACCGAGAGAGCGGCGTTCGCGTTCTTCTCCCGGAGGCTTTCCTGGAGCAGGCGAGGAGACCTCGCCGCCACCGACGATCCCCCACCTCCGAACGAGCACGAACAGCGCCTGGTTCACATGCTCGTGGGCAACTATGCCGAGCGCCAGAAGCGCTACGTGGCGCGCCTCTATTCGCGCGGTCCGGACGCCCCAGCGATCCGCAACGCGATCGCCCACCTAGATGGCGGCGACCTGTTGCGCCACGACGAGCTCGCTCTACTGCCCGGGCTCGTCGCCGCGCACCGCGACAACCTCTTTGAACTACAGCGGCGAAGACGCGCCTACATCACATGGCGAGCCCAGACGATCGGCCGGGCACGAAGAACAAAACGCGCGCTTGCCCGTCTCATGTTCGATCCCGGGCGCGCAGCACAAGAGACCGATCTCGAGCGGTTGTGGTTCTGCAAGGAATGCGGCCAGCTTGCCATCCCAACCGAGCGCGACCTCACATCCACAAGCGCACCAGATTGCTGCTTGTGCAATCTGCGAGCGGACACGAACCTTACGGAGGCTCTGGGCGAAGGGCTGGTCCGCCCTGATGAGGATGGCTTCTGGGTCGTCTGTCACCGTCGCGTGCCAGCATGGGTCTTAGAGGAGGCCGCCAGGCCGCTCTCGACAAGTGCCGGCTCGCAGGAGGAGTGGTGACCATGAGGATCGCGATCTACACCCGCATCTCGACCGACGAGGACAATCAACCCTTCTCTCTCGGCGCGCAACAGGACCGCCTCGATTCCTACTGCAAGTCTCAGGACGCGTGGCGCACCGTGGCCCGCTATTCCGACCAGGCATCGGGGGCAACCTTGGAGCGTCCCGGGATTCAGCGTGCGCTCGCGGACGCGACCAAGGGCGTCTACGAGCTCCTGCTGGTTCACCGCGTCGACCGACTGTCGAGAAACGTGCGCCAGCTCGCGCAGATATCGGAAGATCTCGATCGCGCTGGCGTGGCGCTGCGCTCGGCCACCGAGCCGTTCGACACCTCGTCGGCGGCGGGCAAGATGATGATGCAGATGCTCGGGGTCTTCGCCGAGTTCGAACGCACCACGATCGTCGAGCGCGTTGTCGCAGGCATGGACCGGGCCGCGTCGGAGGGTCGCTGGGTGGTCGGCAAGGTTCCCTACGGCTACCTGCGCGACAAGGACACGAAACTGCTCGTGCCCCACGAAACACAGGCAACGATCGTGAGGCGCATTTTCGATCTCTACGTCGAAGACCAGCTCGGCTCCGAGGCGATCGCGCAGCTGCTCAACTCCGAAGGGCTCGCGACCAAGATGGGCGTGCCGTTCTCCGCCCGTACCGTCATCCACATGCTGGGAAACCCGATCTATGTCGGCAGGGTGGTGTTCAAGGACAACAGCCACCCCGGCCTGCACGAATCGTTGGTAGACGAGCAGACCTTTGCCGCGGCTGCAAGGATCTTGGCCGAGCGCGGCGAGTCCCAGGCACTAAAGCGCGGCCATCCCGCCGACTACCTGCTGTCCGGCGTCGTGCGTTGCGGGCAATGCGGGCGCGCCTTCATCGGGACCTCGGCCACGGGCCGCTCGCGCCGCTACCACTACTACACCTGTTCGACGCGCTACCGCTACGGGACGCGCACCTGCGACGCCGATCGCCTGCCGAAAGACGCTCTCGAGGAGGCCGTCTTGGAGCAGATGATCGGCGTCTATCGCGACTCTGGCCTCATCGCAGACGCCCTTGAACACCTGGGGGCGTCCGAGCGCGAGGAGCGGGACTCGGTCGAGGAGAGGGTCGCGGCGTTGCGACAGGAGCAGGCGGGAGCCAAGCGGTCGATGGACCGCTACCTCGCCGCGTTCGAAGCGGGCACAATGAAGCCGGCCACCTGCCAGGAGCGCCTCGACAACCTCCAAGCGCGCCTAGACATGCTGATCGCCGAAGAACAGTCGCTCCTGGTGCAAGAGGAAGCCGATACCCCTCCGACGCCCGAGCTTGTGGCTGAGTGGGCCAAGACCCTCGACGTCGCGCTCTACAGCGGCACGGCGCAGCAGAGAAAGGCCCTGATCCGTAAGCTCGTGAAGGAGCTGCGGGTAATGAGTCGCGACGAGATCGTCCCGACGTATCGCGTCCCGGCGCTGGTTCGCGCACCAGGAGATCAAGTGGAGCTGCCGGGAATCGAACCCGGGTCCCTCGATCCCTCGGTAGGCCTTCTACGAGCGTAGTCCGCGGTTGAGGTTCAGCGCCGTCCGGCCCACGGACCGCGACGGCCGGCGCCTAGCCCGAGCTGCGTGTCCCATCCCTCGCCTCGAGCGTACTTGGGACGGTGAGCCTGCTAGGCGACGCCGGATCCCGAGATCGCAGGCTCATCTCGGGCCGACGGCCATCACATAGGGATGGCTACTGTGCTTTAAGCAGCAGCATTTATTGGTTTCCCAGAGGATTTACGAGGTCACACCGGGAGTCCTCGGCTCGCTTCTCCTACCTTGGTCCGATCAAGGTCGAGACCAGTTCAGCCCCATGATTGGACCCCTCTGGCCGCACGCCGGAGGGCTTGTCAAGGTCCAGGAGGGTCAACGCCCCCGGCGACCACCCTATTTCGCCGGGGACGACCTCACGGCCCGGCCGCGGTATCGAGCTGCAGGGCACAGGAGTTGATGCAGTAGCGCTGGCCGGTCGGACCGGGGCCGTCGGGGAAGACGTGGCCCAGGTGCGAACCGCAGCGCGCGCACAGCACCTCGGTCCGGCGCATGCCGTGGCTGGAGTCGTCACGAAGCTCGACATGCTCGGCGTTGGCAGGCTCGGTGAAGCTCGGCCAGCCCGAGCCCGAGTCGAACTTGGTGTCGGAGCTGAAGACCTCCGCCCCGCACGCCCCGCACCGGTAGACGCCGTCCTCTTTGGAATAGACGTACCTGCCGGTGAAGGGGCGCTCGGTGCCCTTGAGCCGGAGCACCTCGTACTGCTCGGGCGTCAGCTCGGCTCGCCATTCCTCGTCGCTCTTGATGACCTTCTCCATGCCAACCTCCTCCGATCCCTCGGCCGCCCTCAACGCCGGCGGCCGAGCTCGCGCTGCATGTTGCGTTGCGCATCCCTCTGCGCGGTGGCAACCCGTTTGTCGTAGTTCCTCTTCCCACGGGCCACCGCGATCTCCGCCTTGGCCAGCCCGTGCTTGAAGTAGAGGCGGAGCGGAACGAGGGTCTTTCCCTCACGGGCGATCTTCGCGGCGAGCTGCTCGATCTCGCGCCGATGCAGCAACAGCTTGCGGGGACGCATGGGATCGTGGTTCGCCCGGTTCCCATGGCTGTAGGGGCTGATGTGGCACTGCAGCAACCACGC
This sequence comes from Actinomycetota bacterium, assembly GCA_046262015.1. Classification (GTDB taxonomy): domain Bacteria; phylum Actinomycetota; class CADDZG01; order CADDZG01; family WHSQ01; genus JBHENN01. The sequence continues at coordinate 5,739 of JBHENN010000004.1, forward strand.
CTCACCGTCCTTGACGATCGCGTAGGCATCCGAAAGGTTGGCGCGCCCCTCCCGGCACGACTTGACCTCGGTCCCCTGGAGCATGATCCCGGCTTCGAACGACTCCTCGATCAGGTAGTCGTGACGCGCCTTGCGGTTCTGGGTTATCAGCTTGGTCCGAGGACCTCCGTCGGGGCCCGCCATAGGGCGACCGTCAGCTGGTGGAGCTGTTCGCGGAGGCGACGAGCCCGCGGAGGATATCGATCGCCCGAGCGCGTTGCGCGTCGGCCCCGGCATCGACCTCGATGTCGGGATCGATGCCGTCGCCGTTGAGGTCGTGGCCGTCGGGCGTGAGGTATGCCGCGGATGTGATCTTCAGCGCCGACGAGTCGAGCAACGGCACGACCTGCTGCACCGATCCCTTGCCGAACGTCTCCACCCCCACGATCGTCGCCCGATCGGTGTCCTGGAGAGCGCCGGCGACGATCTCGGAAGCGCTGGCGGTGCCCTCGTTCACGAGCACCACAACGGGGAGCTCGAACGCGTCCCCTTCGGCCTCGTACACGACGTCCTCCTCGGAGCGCTCCCGGTAGGTCACGATCTCGCCCTCTTCGATGAACACGCTGGCGACCTCGATCGCCTCGGAGAAGAGACCTCCCCCGTTGTTGCGCATGTCCAGCACGAGACCACGCGCGCCGTGGTCGACGAGGCGGGCGACCTCGCTCCGCAGCTGCTCACCCGCACCTCGAGCGAAACCGAACAGCTGCACGTAGCCGAGATCGCCACCCTGCATCTCGGCGATGAGGTTCGGAAGCTCGATCGTCTTGCGGGTCACCGTGAAGGCCAGCATCTTGCCGCTCCTGTCGATATCGAGCTCGACCTCGGTCCCCTCCAGGCCCTTGATCATCCCGACCGCTTCATCGATCGTCATCTCTCCCACCGCCCGCCCGTCCACCTTCCGGATCACGTCGCCCATCCTCAATCCGGCATCCTGGGCCGGGGTGCCCTCGAAGACGCGCATGATCCGGAGCTGCGCGTCCTCGGCGCTGAGCCACACCCCGATCCCCGAGAACTCTCCGGTCGTCAGCTCCTTGAAGCTGCGGTACCCGTGGGGCGTGTAGAAGAGCGCGTACGGATCCGCCTTGCGAAGCGCCTCCGCCATGCCCTTGATCGCTCCCCGGACGAGCTCGTCCTCGGTGGGCGGGTCGGCGGACGTGGTCAGGATCTTGTGGTAGGCGTCGCGGATCGTAGCCAGGCCGCCCGGCGCAGCGCGGCCGGGGACCTCCAGGAGGCCGTTCCCGAACCCGAAACCGAGCCCGAAAGAAGCCAGGCTCATGGCGATCGTCATGAGCAGGGCGATGACTACCTTCTGATAGCGCTCCATCGCCACAGGTTAGTAGGTGGGGGCGACACCCCCAACCCCTAGGCCCTACTGCAGGTAGGGCATCGGGTCGACCGGCGACCCGTCCACTCGGACCTCGAAGTGCAGGTGAGGTCCGGTGCAGTATCCGGAGCAGCCAACCGCGCCGATCGGCGTTCCCCGACCAACCTCCTGGCCGGAGCCCACCGAGAAGGCCGAGAGGTGGTTGTACGTCGTGGCGAACCCGCCACCGTGGTCGACCACGATCGCATTCCCGTAGCCGCTCATCGCGCCGGCGAACACGACCGAGCCGGCGTCGGCGGCGATAACCTGAGCGCCGTAGGAGGCTCCGATGTCGATGCCGGCGTGCAGCCTGCGATCGCCGAATATGGGATGCGTCCGGTAGCCGTAGCCGGATGTGACGGGCCCCGCCGCCGGCCACAGGAGCTGCCCGCCGCCCCGCACGGGCGCCGAGGTCGAACTCGCGCCGGCCAGGATCGCGCTGATCCGTTGCGACTCGCGTTCGAACTGGGCAAGAACCTCTTCCTTCTCGCTCTTGTCCGATTGGATGTCGCCGAGCACGCCTCGCTTCTGATCGAGGATCTGGTTGAGCGCGGTCAGGGACGCGGCGCGCTCGGCGCGGATCGCGGCCACTTCGGAGCGGTCGCCCTCGAGCTGGGTCTTGGCGAGCAGGATCTGTTGCTGCTTCTCCTCGACCGAGCGCCGCCGCCCTTCGACCTCGCCGCTGAGGACCTCGATCTCCTGGATCAACGCAGCGTCGGCGTCCGTGGCGGACTCGTAGTACTCGTAGCGGTCGATCAGGTCGGCGAAGCTCTCGGAGCTGAGCAGCCCGTCCATATACGCGGTCGGCCCTGCCATGTACGCGGCGATCGCCCGATCGGCGAAGACCGAACGGCGCTCGTCGAGGCGCGTCAGGATCGATTGCAGCTGGTCGGTCAGCAGGGCGAGCCGCTGCTGTGCCCGGGTGAGCTCAGCTTCCTTGGTCCCGATGCGCGCCGTAAGGAGGGCGATGCGGGCGTCGAGGCCGTCCACCTCGGTTTGGAGATCGGTGGCGGACGAGTCCAGCTTCCCGATGCTCTGGAGAAGGCCCCCAGCCTGGTCGTTGAGCTTCGCGATCTCCGCTTCGAGCTTCTCGGACTTGGCTTCGATGACCTCCTGCCGGTCCTGGAGGCCGGCCGCGGCGGGTAGTGCCACCGTGGCGAGGCAGGCCACCAGCGCGAGCGGCGCCGCGAGCCAGCGCCAGGACGGCCGGATCGGGGCGCGCCGAAGGGAGGGCATCGCACCATCTTAACTACTTCAACATTGATTCACAGACCTAACATGCAGGGAGAGACCACTGCGTCGCCTGGCCCGGCCGTGCCGGGGCTCAGACCTCGAGGAAGCGGCGCAGTGCCATGGTCGAGCCGATCAGGCCGACGAGGCTGCCGACGGCGACCAGGACCAGCAGCACGCCGCCGATCTCGCCCGCGGAGAAGTGGAACACGGGTCCGAGGAACGGCAGCGCTTCGCCCATCCGGGCGAACAGCAGTGAGTTGGCGCCCAGCACGATCGCGCCGGAGATCAGTGCTCCTACGACGGCGGCGAACACGCCCTCGAGCATGAATGGGATGCGGATGAACCAGTTCGTCGCCCCGACCAGCTTCATGATCCCGATCTCCTCGCGCCGCGCGTAGATAGCCAGCCGGATCGCGTTCGCGATCAGCGCGGCGGCCGCCATCATCAGGATCAAGGACATGACGAAGGTGATCGTGCGCAGCAACGAGTTGACCTGAAGCAGGCGTTTGATGATCTCGCCTCCGAATCGGACCTCGTCGACGCCCGGCGCGCCCTCGATCCTCGCCGCCACCTCCTCGGTGTCGCCGGCGTTGTGAAGCTTGATCCGGAGCGAGGCGGGCAGCGAGTCTTCCGGCAGCGTCTGCCAGAACTCAGGCTGGCCGGCGTAGAGCTCTTTGAACTCTTCGAACGCCTCGCTCTTGGATACGAACTCGACGTCCTGCACCTCGTCCATATGCGAGACGTCGCCGATCAAGGTCTTGACCTCACCGTCGGTCGCGTCGTTGCGCAGGTAGGTCGAGATCTCGACCTTCGCCTCCCACGTGTGGGTGACGTTGTTCACCACCATCCCCAGGATCTGGACGCCCCCCAGCAACAACAAGGAGATGGCAACCGTCGAGATAGCCGCGATCGTCATGAGGAAGTTGCGTCTCAGGTTCGTGATCGTCTCGGAGAAGAAGTATCCGACTCGCATCCCGTGCCTCCTACGTGCCTACGCCGTAGATGCCGCGCGACTGATCGCGCACGATATGACCATTCTCGAGCTCGACCACGCGGCGGCGCATCGAGTCGACGATCGCGTGATCGTGAGTCGCCATGACCACCGTCGTTCCGGTCCGGTTGATCCGGTCCAGTAACCGCATGATACCTACGGAGGTCGCCGGGTCCAGGTTCCCGGTCGGTTCGTCGGCGATCAGGATCAACGGACGGTTGACGAACGCACGGGCGATGGACACGCGCTGCTGCTCGCCACCGGAAAGCTCGTCGGGGAACCGATCCAGCTTCTCGCCCAGGCCCACGAGCTCGAGGATCTGGGGCACCTGACGCTGCACCACCGAACGGGGCCTGCCGATGACCTCCAGGCCGAACGCGACGTTCTCGAAGACCGTCTTGTTCGGTAGCAGCTTGAAATCCTGGAACACGCAACCCACGTTCCTGCGCAGGTAGGGGACCCGCCACCGAGGCAGGTTGGCGAGATTCTTGCCCGCGACGTAGATGTCGCCGGCGGTCGGCTCCTCTTCCTTGGTGAGCAGCTTGAGCCAGGTCGACTTGCCCGACCCGGACGGCCCGACGATGAAGACGAACTCGCCCTTCTCGATATCCAGCGAGATCCCGTCCAGCGCCTTGATGCCGCCCTTGTACTCCTTCTTCACGTCTGTGGCTTTGATCATGGGCTACAGGGTACCGGGGCGTACCCGGACACGGGCGCCAATCGGTCGTAGAAGCGCCGGGGATGGTCCTCTTGGTGCAGCGTCTCGTACTCGTTCCAGGCAGCTTCGTAGTACTCGATGCCACGCCGTGTCATCTCATCGCAGACCGGCTGGCGGATACCCAGCACCCTCAATCGCTTGGTGAGGGACCGGAGAGAGAAATCGCGGACCTCGTAGGGGTCTATCTGAAGGTTCACAGGGAGGTCCTCGTACGCGAAGCTGAACTTGCGCTCGGGCCCGACCACCGTCCAACACGCCGGTCCGAGCAGCGATCGCTCATGGGGACGCCATCATGGCAGCTCGCCACCACCGCTTCATGGGATGCGGGCGGACGCCTTCCGGCGCAGCTCGGCTTCGATGAAAGGGTCGAGGGCGCCGTCGAGAACCGCCTGCACATTGCCCACCTCGACGCCGGTCCGGTGGTCCTTCGCCATCTGGTACGGATGCAGGACGTACGAGCGGATCTGGGATCCGAACCCGATGTCTCGCTTCTCGCCCCGCAGGGCCTCCATCTCGGCGTCGTGCTCTTCCCGGGCCTGCTGCACCAGGCGGGACTTCAAGATACGCATCGCAACCGCACGGTTCTGCATCTGGGAACGTTCGTTCTGACACGACACGACGATGCCGGTGGGTAGGTGCGTGATCCGCACCGCCGAGTCGGTCACGTTGACGTGCTGTCCCCCTGCTCCCGACGACCGGTAGGTATCGACGCGCAGGTCGTCGGGCGAGATCTCGACCTCGAGATCCTCTTCTACCTCCGGGGTCACATCGACCGACGCGAACGAAGTGTGCCGCCGCTTAGCGGTGTCGAAAGGAGACATCCGGACCAGCCGGTGAACCCCGCGTTCGGCCGCCAGCAGGCCGTACGCGTAGCGCCCCTCGACGGTGAAGGTGACGCTCTTGATGCCCGCTTCCTCACCCGGCGTGGTCTCGACGATCTCGGATGAGAAACCCCGGCGTTCGATCCACCTGAGGTACATCCTCAGGAGCATCTCGGCCCAGTCCTGGGAGTCGGTGCCGCCTTCGCCGGCGTGCACCTCGACGATCGCGGGCGAGTCGTCGAACTCTCCCCCCAGGAGAGCGACCACCTCGAGAGATGAGATCGCCGACTCGAGCGCGCCGAGCTCGGCCGCGACCTCCGCCGCGGTGGACTCGTCCGACTCCGCCACGGCGAGATCCCACAACAGCTGGGCATCGGCCGCCCGATCGCGCAGGCGCACAAAGCTGGTGACGTCCTCGGCCACGCGCGACTGCTCGGACATGGCCCGTTGAGCCTTCTTGGGGTCGTCCCAGAAGCCGGGAGCGGCCGAGAGGAGCTTCAGCTCCTCGAGACGGGCGCTCTTCGCGTCGACGTCAAAGATAGTCCTTTATCTCGTCGAGCTTGCCGGCGACCGCGGCCAGTCGCTCGCTCAGATCGTCCATGCACCGAGCCTACCCGCGCGCCGGGGTGGGTCAGCCGAGGCTGACCGCGCCGGGGCGGCCATGGCACTGCTTGTACTTCTTGCCGCTGCCGCAGGGGCACGGCGCGTTGCGCGGGATCTTGTCGGACCGCGCCTGCGTCACGAGGACGGCGTCGTCGTCCGGAGGGTTCGCGCGCCCGTCGCCCTCGTCCCCGATCGGCGGGGCCGTCATCTGCGCCATGGGGATCTGCCTGCGCTCCTGGCGCATCCTGGTCGGCTGGCTGCGGCGGTCGTCCTCTAGCACGGTCTCGATATGGAAGATGTAGCGCGTGAAGTCTTCCTTGATGGCTGCTTGCATCTGCACGAACATGTCGAAGCCTTCGCGCTGGTACTCGACGAGCGGGTCGCGCTGGGCCATCGCTCGCAGGCCGATCCCTTCCTGGAGGTAGTCCATCTCGTAGAGGTGTTCCCGCCACCGGTTGTCGATGACGGACAGCAAGACGAGGCGTTCGATCTGCCGGAGCTGCTCGCTCCCCAGTTGCTGCTCGCGTTCGGCATAGACCTTCACGGCATCGTTGAGGAAGGCTTCCTGGACCTCCTCGTAGGTCGCGGACTTGGGATCGAGGTCTCCTATCTTGAGAGTGGTCGGGAAGATCTCGCGGATCCGAGCGAAGAGCTGCTCCCAGTCCCATTCCTCGGGGTCGAGGTCCGGGTTCGCATGCTCGGTGACGGCCGACTCGACGACGTCGGAGATCAGCTCGAGAGTCTCGTCGTGGAGGTCCTCTCCGGCGAGGATCTTGCGGCGTTCCGCGTAGATCACCTGGCGCTGCTTGTCCATGACCTCGTCGTACTTGAGGACGTTCTTGCGGATCTCGAAGTTCATCTGCTCGACCTGCGTCTGGGCCCGCTCGATCGCCTTGGAGACGATCTTGGCCTCGATCGGCACGTCGTCGGGGATCTTGAGACGCTCCATCATCCCGGCGATGCGATCCGACGCGAACAGACGCATCAGGTCGTCTTGAAGCGAGAGATAGAAGCGGCTCTCACCGGGGTCTCCCTGGCGGCCGGATCGTCCTCGGAGCTGGTTGTCGATCCGACGGGACTCGTGACGCTCGGTCCCGAGCACGTACAGGCCGCCACGGTTGACGACCTCCACGTGCTCGGCCGCGCAGTCCCGCTTGAAGCGCTCGAACATCGGTTGGAACTCGGACTCGTAGCGCGCGGCCTCCTCGGGCTCGTACAGGCCGAGGAGGTAGGAATCGTTGTCCCAGCCCTTGATCGTCATCTC
>JBHENN010000005.1:0-35998 GCA_046262015.1 Actinomycetota bacterium
CTCCCTACACGACGGTCGACGGGACGGTGGTCGACAAGGACGACGGCCCGCGGGCGAGCTCCACGCTCGAGAAGCTGGCGTCGCTCGAGCCGGCTTTCAAGCCGGGGGGCAAGGTGACCGCCGGCAACGCATGCCCGCTCAACGACGGTGCCGCCGCCGTGCTAGTGATGAGCGAGGAGCGCGCGGGACAGCTAAGCGTCGCGCCGGTGGCTCGGATCATCGCGTCGTCGGTCTCCGCGCTGGCACCGGAGGTGATGGGCGTCGGTCCCATCGAGGCGATCCGCAAGGTTCTGAAGCAGGCCGGTATGTCGATCGACGACATCGACGTCGTCGAGCTGAACGAGGCGTTCGCCGCTCAGGTCCTGCCGGTGTGTCGGGAGGTGGGGATCGACCCCTTCGGCGACAAGCTCAACCCTCATGGCGGCGCGATCGCTCTGGGGCACCCGTACGGGATGACGGGCGCTCGCATCATGGGGACCTTGCTCAACGACCTGCAGACGCGTGATCAGACGATCGGGCTCGAGACCATGTGCGTCGGCGGAGGACAGGGCATGGCGATGATCGTGGAGCGCGTCACCTAGGAAGCGCGTGACCCGACGGGCGGCTCCTCAGCTCCCGACTAAGACCCCCGTCATCGGCGACGGGTGGATGGTGCAATAGAACTCGGTCTTGCCTTTGGGCACCTCGAAGGTCACCTTGGCGCGGGCCCGCCCTCCGAGCCGGCCCGTGTCGCAGTCGAGCGCGTCGATCGTGAACGTGTGCGGCGCGTGGCCCTTGTTCTCGAACACGATCGTCACGGGGTCCCCGGCAGGAAGCTCGAGCTTCTTGGGCTTGTAGAAGAAGTCCAGACCCACGACCTTGACCGTACGCTTCGCGGGAGCCGCATCGAGGCATGCCGAGACCTCCTCGGGCGTGGGCGAGCCGGGAGTGGGATCCTGCGAGGAGGGTGACGGAGAAGTGGCCGCCGGCGGGCTCGACGAGCCATCGTCGGAGCCGCATCCTGCGAGCAGCAGCGCGGCAGAGACCAGGATGGTCCCGGCTCTCGCGCTGAGCATCTTGGCGATCCTTTCTTGCCCGTTGCGGCCGTTGCGTTTGCGGCGCATCATCCCACCCCGGCGCAACACAGAGCAGGTCGGGAGCGCGGCCCTTCAGTCCGGCGCGAGGAGCTCGCCGGCGAGCGGGACCAGCCTGTCGATCTGGTTCTTGACGAGGAACGAGTCCGCCCAATCGGGGGGCTCCGTGAGCACGGCCGAGAAGGCGATGATCTTGGAGGCGGGGCAGTGTTGGCGGATGAAACCGGCCGCCTTGGCCCCGTCCCACCGGGGCATGAAGAAGTCCAGAACCACCAGGTCGGGCTGCAGGTCGGCCGCGAGCATGGCGCCCTCGAAGCCGTCCGCGGCGACCCCTCCGATGCGGAACGCGCCCTCGACCGAGAAGATCGTGGTCAAGAGCTCTCGCATCGACGGATCATCGTCGACGAGCAAGACGACCGGTCTCGGTGCCATGACTCCTTTCTTCGGCGCGCCGGAGCCTGCTCTATAGATGCCCGGGTCGGTTTCTTCGGTGGTTGCGTCAGCCGAAGTAAGGGGCGGCTCGCTCGGGGTCGATCCCATAGCGGGCGATCGCCTCGGCGACGACCTCGGGCTTGACGTCGCCCGAACGGGCCAGCGCGGCGAGCGTCGCCACCACGATGCTCTCCGCGTCGATCTCGAAGTACCGCCGCAGCGCCTCCCGGCTGTCGGAGCGGCCGAAGCCGTCGGTGCCGAGCGGTAGGAACGGTTTGGGGACCCAGCGCGCGACCTGGTCGGGCACCGCCGCCATCGAATCGCTGACCGCGATCACCGGTCCGTCGGTCGCTTCGAGAGCGCGCGTCACGTAGGGCTGCCGCGGAGGCTCCTCGGGATGGAGACGGTTCCACCGGTCGACCTCGAGGGCGTCGGCGCGCAGCTGCGAATAGGACGGGGCGCTCCAGACGTACGCCGCGACATCGTGATCCTGCGCCAGGAGCTCCTGGGCACGCAGGGCCTGCTGCATGATCGCCCCGGATCCGAGCAGTTGCGCACGGTGCGTCTTGTCGGCCGGCGCCTGACGGAAGAGATAGAGGCCACTGAGGATGCCTTCCTCGATACCAGCTTGCATGGGAGGCATCGGGTAGTTCTCGTTATAGAGGGTGATGTAGTAGAAGACGTCCTCGTTCTCCTCGACCATCCGGCGCAGGCCCTCGCGAACGATCACGGCGGTCTCGTAGGCGAACGCCGGGTCGTACGAGAGGCATGCGGGATTGGTCGAGGCCATCAGCAGCGTGTGGCCGTCCTGATGCTGGAGGCCTTCGCCGTTGAGGGTGGTCCGCCCATACGTGGCGCCGAGCAGGAACCCGCGGCCTCGCTGGTCGCCGAACGACCAGATCTGATCGCCGATCCGCTGGAAACCGAACATCGAATAGAAGATGAAGAACGGGACCATCGGCTCGCCGTGGGTTGCGTAGGACGTCCCCGCCGCCGTGAACGACCCCATCGAGCCGGCCTCGGTGATGCCCTCTTCGAGGATCTGGCCCTCGGGGGCTTCGCGGTAAGCGAGCACGTGGGCGGAATCCACCGGGTCGTAGAGCTGCCCCTTGGCGGCGTAGATCTTGAACTCGGGGAACAGCGACTCCATACCGAACGTGCGCCCCTCGTCGGGGATGATCGGCACCACGCGCTTGCCGAGCTTGTCATCGCGCAGCAGCTTGCGGAGGAGACGCACGAACGCCATCGTCGTGGACACGCCTTGCTTGGACCCTTGCGCGAACTCGTCGTAGAGGTCCGGCGCCGGAAGCGGGATCGAGGCGCGGGGGGCGCGCCGCTCGGGCAGGAAGCCGCCCAGCTCCCGGCGGCGCGCCAGGAGGTAGCGGACCTCCTCCGAGTCGGTGCCCGGATGGTAGTAGGGAGCGGATCCCTCGCTGAGGTCCTCGTCCCGGATCGGCAACTCGAGGCGGTCGCGGAACTTCTGCAGCTCTTCGACCGACAGCTTCTTCATCTGGTGGGTTACGTTGCGACCCTCGAACGTCTGGCCGAGGCCCCAGCCCTTGACCGTCTTGGCCAGGATGACCACCGGGACGTCCTTGAGATCGACGGCAGTCGCGTACGCGGCGTAGAGCTTGCGGTAGTCGTGTCCCCCGCGGCGTAGATGACGGAGGTCGTCGTCCGAGAGATGCGCCACCATGTTCTGAAGCCGGGGGTCCGGGCCGAAGAAGTGCTCTCGGATGTAGTCGCCGGACTCGACCGCGTACTTCTGGAACTCTCCGTCGACGGTTGTGTTCATCCGGTTCACGAGCACGCCGTCGGTGTCACGCGCCAACAGGTCGTCCCATTCGCGCCCCCATACGACCTTGATCACGTGCCAGCCGGCACCGCGGAAGATCGACTCGAGCTCCTGGATCACCTTGCCGTTGCCGCGGACCGGCCCGTCGAGCCGCTGCAGGTTGCAGTTCACCACGAAGATAAGGTTGTCGAGGCCTTCGCGCGCCGCGAGCGAAGCCGCGGCCATCGACTCGGGCTCGTCCATCTCGCCGTCGCCGGTGAACGCCCATACCCGCTGCCGCGACGTGTCCTTGATGCCCCGCTGGTGGAGGTACCGGTTGAAGCGCGCCTGGTAGATCGCGTTGAGAGGTGAGAGTCCCATCGACACCGTGGGGAACTCCCAGAAATCGGGCATGAGGCGGGGGTGCGGGTAAGACGACAGTCCCCCGCCTCCCACCTCCCGGCGGAACGCTTCGAGCTGGCTCTCGCTGAGGCGACCCTCGAGATAGGCGCGCGCATAGATCCCCGGCGCGCCGTGACCCTGGATGAAGACCTGGTCGCCGCCGCCCAGCGCATCCTTGCCGCGGAAGAAGTGGTTGAAGCCGACCTCGTAGAGCGACGCGGAGGACGCGTAGGTCGAGATGTGCCCGCCGATGCCATCGAACGCCTTGTTGGCGCGCGACACCATCACGGCAGCGTTCCAGCGCGTGATGCGCCGGAGCCTGAGCTCGATCTCCTCATCGCCGGGGAAGTAGGGCTCTTCCTCCGGCGAGATCGTGTTGATGTAGTCGGTCGACACCATCGACGGGAGCCCGATCTGGCGGGCCCGCGCGTGGTAGAGGATGCGGTGCAGGAGGAACTTCGCGCGCCCGGGCGACTGATCGATGATCTGGTCGAGCGCCTCGATCCATTCCGAGGTCTCGTCGGGGTCGATATCCGGTAGCTGATCCTTGAACGCGTCGTAGACCATGTCTCGTCCTCCACCCGCCCGCCTGGTGCTATCCCGCCTGGTCTTACAGAGTAGCCCGGGCGCTCGACACGTCCGCGCGCCCTCGTCCCGTCACGGCAGGTCCGACGTGGACCTCCAGGGGGCCGACTGACAGTGCGGACACCAGAACGTCACGCGCTCGGGTCCATGCGACGGCGTCATCGCGATCGGAGCGCCGCAGCGCCGGCACGGCTTGCCGGCGCGCCCGTACACCCAGTGCACTTGCCCCCGACGCGTGTCGCCGGTCGTGATCTGTCGTCCCGTGTCACGGTTCGCCTCCATGAGGCGCTTCGTCAGATCGACGACCGCGGGCAGGTCGGGTACCTCGCCGACGGGCGTGTCGGGTGAGAGGCCCCGCAAGAAGCAGATCTCGCAGCGATACACGTTGCCCGGGCCGGCCATCACCCGCTGATCGAGGAGCACCTCGCCGAGCGGTCGCTCAGGGAGAGCGCGTATCCGCCGTAGAACCTCCGCCGGATCCCAGTCCGGACCCAGCACGTCGGGTCCGAGGTGACCGACGACCTCACTCTCGGCGGCGGTCTCGATCAGCTCGGTGACCGCGAGTCGGAACCCGACGGCGGTCCAATCTGCGGTCTCCAGAAGGGCGCGCACCTGATGAGCCGGACCCCTCCATCGCTCGCCGTTGCGGTAGAGGTGCCATGACCCGTCCATCTCGAAGTGCGTGTGCAGCGTGACCCCTCCGTCGATCCGGAACATCAGGTGCTTGCCGCGCGCGTGCACGTCATGCAGGGTCCGCCCGGAGAGATCGGCGGTAGCGAAACGCGGCACGCGGAAGTCGGTCTTCAGCAGGACACGGCCCGCGAGCGCGGATGACAGCCGCCGCGCGGCGAGGTGGACGGTGTCACCTTCCGGCATGGAGGCGAAGACCCTTGGGAGAGAGGCGGAACCCCGCCGACATCAGCGCCTCGGACACCGGGCTATCGAGGACCGCAGCGCCGTCGGCCTTCTCGACGTTGAGCCGCCCGAGGATCCCTTCGCGGACCCCCAGCGCGAGCGCGTCGACCGCAGGCTGCAGCTGCGAGATATCTTCGCTGAACGACAGCAGCGTCCGGCCCCCCCTCTCGACGTACAGCACCAACGACCCGTCCACGAGGACGACTACCGCCCCGGCCTTGCGACCCGGCCGGTGCCCTCCCTCTTCCGGGCGCTGGGGCCACCCGAGCGCGGCGCCGTACGGGTTCGCGGGGTCCGTCGCGGCCAGGACCTGGGTCTCTTTGTCCCCACCAGGCTCCAGCAAGCTGCGCATCCGGTCTACGGCTCCCGGCAAGGCGAACTGGGCACCGCCGAGGCCTTCCACGAAATAGCCGCGCCGGCACCGCCCCGTGTCCTCGAACGCCTTGAGCACCGGGTACAGCGCGGCGAAGCCGCCCGGCACACGCTCGCCGGCGACCGCGCCGCGCGTGACGATCCCGTGTCGCGCCAGGAGCTGGCGACCGACGGCGTGGAGCCGGTGCGTCGCGTCGGGCTCGTCGACGGGGAGGAGGGCCCACCGCCCCGCTCCTGCCGGCGGACCCAGGCGCGTCGGGAACGCGGGGCCCCTTCCGCGGCGCGCCGGCCGCCGCGGCGCGCCCGGGCGCGCCCCAGCGATCAACGCGCGCAGCGGTGCCAGCGTGTCGTTGGTGACCTTTCCCGCCCACACCAGCTCCCACAGGCTGAGGAGCAGCTCACGGTCGTCGGTCGATCCGACCGCGTCCGCGATCTGGCGGAAGAACGATGCGCCGCGTGAGCGGAGCGCGGCCTCGATACGCGCGGCCGACTCGGATACCTCGGGCCCCGCGACCTGCGGGCGGAGCAGGGATGCGTCACCCGCCGTGAGCAGCGTGACCCAGCCGTCGTCACTGCCGATCGCACCGGCCCCGGCCCACAGCACCTCGCCCGACGCGCAGAGCTGATCGAGCAGCGCGGGCGAGTAACCGATCAGCCGCGCCGGGAGGACCTGCTTCTCGAGCATCGACGCCGGCACCGGAACCCCTTGCATCTGCTCGATCGCGGCGAACAGGGCGTCCGCTCCCCCATCGCGCGGGCCGGCGGCCCCGATCCCGTGCCACGCCAGGGAGAACCTAGCCAGCGCCTCCGGCGGCGCCGGCTCGATCTCCTTGCGGTACGCGGCAAGGGACCTGCGGCGCAGCCGGCGCAGCACCTCGACATCGACCCATTCCACGCCGGCGCCGGCGGGACGGAACTCTCCCGACGCGACCCGGCCGCCGGCCTGGAGCCGGATCAGGGTCGTCTCCACCACCGCGACACCCAGGCCCAGCCGCGCTGCGGCTTCGGCCGCCGCGAACGGGCCGTGGGTCCGCGCGTAGCGCGCCACGAGGTCGCCCACGGCATCGGCTACAGGTTCGAGGAACGCGGCCGGAACGCCGACCGGAAGAGCGACCCCGAGAGTGTCCCGCAGACGCGCCGCATCCTCGATCGCGACCCACCTCTCCTCACCGGCGACGCGCACGCGCAGGGCGCGGCGCTCCTCTTCGAGCCGGCCGAGCCACCGGTTCACCTCGACCGCTTCGGCGGCCGTACGCGCATGCACCTCGTGGGTGGCGAGGTCGCCCAGGGACCGCAGCGCGTCGTGCAAGCCGTCGAGGTCGCGCACCTTCATGCCGTCCGATAGAAGCTGGAGATCGAGCTCGAGCTCGGCCAGCGCGCCGGCGTCGACCAGCTCGCGCAGCTCCGCGCGGCCCATCAGCTCGGACAACAGGGATCGATCCAGGGACAAAGCCTGGGCGCGACGTTCAGCCAGAGGGGTGTCGCCCTCGTACATGAACTCGCTCACGTATCCGAACTGGAGCGAGCTCGCGAACGGCGACGGCACCGATGTATCGACCTGCACGACGCGCACCTCGCGGCGTTCAACGGCCCCCATCAGCTCGACCAGGGCCGGCACGTCGAATACGTCCTGGAGGCACTCGCGGAACGTCTCGAGCAGGATGGGGAACGAGCCGTACTTGCTCGCGACCTTCAACAGGTGGGCGCTCTTCTGACGCTGCTGCCATAGAGGCGTGCGCGCCCCCGGCCTCCGACGAGGCAGGAGCAAAGCGCGCGCGGCGCACTCCCGGAACCTGCTCGCGAACAGCGCCGAGGTCCCTACCCGGTCCACGATCGTGTCTTCGATCTCGGCGGGGTCGAAGATCGCGAAGTCCCCAGGTGGTGCATCGATCGCCTCGGGCAACCGCACCACGATCCCGTCGTCTGTATAGATGCACTGCGCCTCGACCCCGAGGCTCTCCTGCATGCGGGCCTCGATCGCTTGTGCCCACGGCGCATGGACGCGCGCGCCGAAGGGAGAATGGATGCACACGCGCCAGTCGCCCAGCTCGTCCCGGAAACGCTCGATGACCAGCGTCCGGTCGTCGGGGAGCGATCCGGTCGCCGCCTTCTGCTCGGCGAGGTAGGCGACCAGGTTGTCGGCGGCAAGCTCATCGAGGCCCATGGTCCGGAGACGGGAGATCTGACCGGCTGCGGGCATGGCCGCGAGCTCGCGCACGAACGCCCCCAGCGCGCTGCCGAGCTCGGGTGCGCGACCCGGCGCGTCGCCATGCCAGAACGGCATCTTGCCGGGCTGCCCCGGCGCGGGCGACACCAACACCCGGTCGTGGGTGATCGCCTCGATAAGCCAGCTCGAGCTGCCCAGGACGAAGACCTCGCCGGGCCGGCTCTCGTACACCATCTCCTCGTCGAGCTCGCCGACGCGTGTGCCGACCCCGGACACGAGGAACACACCGAACAGCCCTCGGTCGGGGATCGTGCCACCCGAGGTGACTGCCAGTCGCTGGGCGCTCGTTCGACTGCTCAGGATCCCGCGGGTCCGATCCCAGTTGACGCGCGGCCGCAGTGACGCGAACTCATCCGACGCGTAGCGCCCCGAAAGCATGTCGAGAACCGACTCGAGGACGGCACGGGTCAAGCCGTGGAACGGCGCCGCGCGCATCACCAGCCGTTCCAGCTCGTCGATGTCCCAGTCGCTCATCGCCACTATGGCGACGATCTGCTGCGCGAGGACGTCAAGTGGGTTGCGCGGGTAGTGCAGCTCTTCGATCTGTCCGGCGCGCATGCGGTCGACAACGACGGCGCACTCCAACAGGTCGCCCCGGTGCTTGGGGAAGAGAACACCCCGGCTGACCGCATCGACCTGATGACCGGCGCGCCCGATGCGCTGCAATCCCGACGCGACCGAGTCGGGAGCCTCCACCTGGACGACTAGGTCGACCGACGCCATGTCGATGCCGAGCTCGAGAGAGCTCGTGGCGATCACTGCCGGGAGCCGGCCCGCCTTCAGCTCCTCCTCGATCAGCAGCCGCTGCTCGCGGCTGACCGATCCGTGATGCGCGCGGGTGACATCTTCCCCCGCGAGCGCGTTGAGGCGCGCCGACAATCGCTCGCACAACCTGCGGGAGTTGGCGAAGACGATCGTGCTGTGGTGCTCTCGGATCACCGCCAGCAGCCGTTCCTCCACGTGGGGCCACATACTGGTGCGAGCCTCGGCGCCGGCCGCCGACCCGGATGCAACCTCGCCGGTCGCTTCGCCGAGGGCGGCCATGTCTTCGACGGGTACCACGATCGACAGGTCGAAGCGCTTCTCATAAGCCGGCCGGACGACGGTGACCGGCCGGGACCCGCCGAGGAATCTCGTGACCTCGTCGATCGGCCTGACCGTCGCCGATAGCCCGATGCGCTGGGCCGGCCTCTCGAGGAGGTCGTCGAGACGCTCGAGGCTGAGCGCGAGGTGCGAGCCGCGCTTCGTGCCGGCGACCGAATGGATCTCGTCCACGATGACGGTCTCGACCGACGCAAGCGCCGCGCGCGCCCGGCTGGTGAGCAGCAGGTAGAGGGACTCTGGGGTCGTGATCAGGATGTCGGGTGGGGTCGATGCGAACCGCCGGCGCTCGTCGGGAGGCGTATCCCCGGTGCGCATCCCGACACGGATGTCGGGCGGCTCGCTACCCGATCGCAGCGCCACGGCACGGATGCCGGTCAACGGCGAGCGAAGGTTGCGCTCGATGTCTGCAGCCAGCGCCTTCAGCGGAGACACGTAGAGCGTGCGCAGCCGCTCCTTCTTGTCCACCGGAGCCGCGCGCGCGAGCCGATCGATCGACCACAGGAACGCCGCGAGGGTCTTGCCCGATCCGGTCGGAGCAACGACCAGGACGTGGTCGCCGTCCGGGATCGACCCCCACGCGCCGACCTGCGCCGGCGTGGGCGCCGCGAACGCCTCTTCGAACCACGCCCGCGTCGCGGGCGAGAACGGCGCGAGGGGGGACGCGGTCATGGGTCCATCATCGCCCGTGGAGGCCGGGTCGCGAGCGCCAGGGCGACCACGCCGATGAGGGCGGCCACCAGCGACCCGGCCAGGATGCCTACCTTCGCCTGCTCGATCAGGGCGGCATCCTGGAACGCCAGCGGCGCGATGAAGAGCGAGACGGTGAAGCCGATCCCCGCGGTCGCCGAGATCGCGAACATCTGCGGGCCCGTCACGCCCTCGGGCGGCTCGGCCACGCCCAGCTTGGTGGCCAGCCACGCCGTGCCCCCGACGCCGAAGAGCTTGCCCACGACGAGCCCTGCGGCCACCCCTACCGCAACCCGGGACCCGAGAGCGGCGCGGCCCGCCTCCCCGGAGACGGCAACTCCGGCGTTCGCCAGGGCGAAGGCGGGCAACACGAGGCGGCTGGTCCACGGGTGCAGCCGGCGTTCGAGCCGTTCCGGCAGCGCGTCGTGGCGCTCGTCGCCGTGTCCGGGGAGAACGAAGGCGAACAGCACCCCCGCCAGCGTCGCGTGCACCCCCGAGCCGATCATCGCTGCCCAGCCGGCGACGGCCAGCGCGAGCACGAGAGCCACCCGTAGAGGCGCCCGTCGAGGAACACCCAACCCTGCGATGACCGCGCTTCCGGCGACCAGGAGCACCGCCATCGCCAGACTTCCCCACTGGATCGCACCCGCATAGAAGACGGCGATCACGATGATCGCGCCGATATCGTCGACGATCGCGACCGCGAGCAGGAATACCTTGAGACTCGTCGGAACGCGCGCGCCGAAGAGCCCGATCAACCCCACCGCGAACGCGATGTCGGTCGCCATCGGGATGCCCCACCCATCCACCGCTCCCCCCGCGTTGAACCCCAGGTAGACCAACGCGGGCACGACCATCCCCCCCGTGGCCGCGATCACGGGGAGGACCGCGCGTTTCAGCTCGCGCAGCTCTCCCTCGACCACCTCGCGTTTTATCTCGAGCCCGACCACCAGGAAGAAGAAGGTCATCAAACCTTCGTTGACCCACTCCCTGAGATCGAGCGGATGGGGCAACAGCGGCCCGACGTCGAGTTGCAGGTGCCACAGGGACTCGTAGGCCTCACGGAGCGGAGAGTTCGCCCACACGAGCGCGGCCACTGCTGCCGCCAACAGCATCGCTGCGCCCCCGGCCTCGGTGGTGAGGAACTCGAGCGCAGCGAGCGGAGCGCGCGCGACTCGCCCACGGGCGTTGGAGAAGGGAAGCTGCGGCACAGCCGGACCTCCTGACGACGCGTTCGGACACGCGCCGACCAGGCTTCCCGGCACACCAAGAGACAGGATAGCGGAAACGCTAGGAGAGAGGCGCCCGGGTCGCGCCGTGCTGGACCGCGGTGAAGGCGCGTCCTGCATCGCAGAAACCTAGGAAGTCGCACGAGTCGCAGATCGCGCTCGGAGTGGGCTCGAACGCGCGGGCTTCGACCCGCGTGAACATGTCGAGCAGATCCGCCTCGGTGGTCGTCAGCTCGGATGCGAGCATCGGCTCGGCCTTGCCGGTCTTCAGATAGAAGTACGTCAGCTTCAGCGTCGCGAGATCGACCCCCCACACCTGGCGCGCCGCGATCGCATAGATGGCGAGCTGCAGGCGCGACGTCGGGTCGTCGGCGTCGGGCTCGTTACCGGTCTTGTAGTCGACTATCTCCCAGCTCCCGTCGTGGTGCACGTAGATCGCGTCGATCCGGCCGCGGACCAGATAACCGCCGTCGAGGGCGATGACGAACGGCTGCTCGGTGTAGCGCGGGCTGAGCGCGGCGTAACGGCTGCTCTCGAATGCGCGCTTGAGGTCCTCGGTCGACACCGGCGGCTTCGTCCCGGACGGCACGTCGGCCACCTCTTCGGGCGCCAGGTCGGGTGGCTCCTCGGGATCGTCGAGGCGTTGCTGTCCGATCGCGCGGATCTCGATCCAGCGGTGGATCTCCTGGCCGAGCCTGGCCGCCCGGCTCGGCCTCCGAGGCAGGGGTCGCACGATCGTCCAGTAGAACTGCTTCGGACAACGCGACATCTGGACCAACGACGAGACCGACAAGCTGGTGAGACGGTCGTCCACCTTCGGCGGCGCGCCGGGGAGGCTGACGATCTCGAGCTGCTGCGCGACCAGCTCGCGCTCCTTCTCGAAGGCACCCCGATCGACGCGGGCAGCCGAGGCGATCTCTCGGACCGCTTCCGGATCCTCGGCCGCCCTCTCCGCGGCGGCGCGCCAGCCGGATGCGAACAGCGCGTCCTCCACCTCGCCGTCCGCGCGTGGCCAACCCTCGGCGCGCCGTGCCCACTCCTGGCGGATCGGGTTCTCGGCCGGAGCGGGATCGGTGCGGCGCACCTGCACGGCGGGATGCGCGGGCCGCTCATCTGCATCCTCGGTCGCGGGCGCACCCGCGAGCTCTTCGAAGAAGCGCCCGCGCGGGCTCGGCGTGGCGCACTCGCCGTACCAGTGCGCGGCGGAGAGGCGCAGGACCTTGCGGGCGCGCGTCAGGGCGACGTACGCGAGGCGGCGCTCTTCCTCCATGGCGCGTTCCTTGAGAGCTTGCTCGAAGCGGCTCATGACCTTGTCGAAGGAAGGCAGGAAGCTGCGGTCCTCGCGCAGCGTGTAGGGCAGCTCGGTCATCGACTTGAACGGGTTGTCCTCGACGCGGTCGTTCGGGAAGATCCCCTTCGCCATCCCCGGGATGAAGACGACGTCGAACTCGAGACCCTTGGCCTGGTGGATCGTCATCAGCTTCACCGCATCGTCCTGTTGAGGCTGGGCGACCTCGAGGTCCTCGGTCTCGTCCGCCGCCGCCAGGTACTCGAGGAACGCGCCCAACGACGCTTCTCCCTCGAGGGGTGAGAACGCGGCCGCGCCGTCCAGGAACGAGGCGAGGTTGGCGCGCGCCGCCCGGGCGACGTCCGTGCCCGCGACCGCGAGCTCGTCCTCGATGCCGCTGGCGGCCAGGATGCGCTCGATCGCCTCTCCCAGCGTCGCCCCGCGCACCGACGCGCGCATGCGCTCGATATCCGCGTGCATCGAGCGGACACGCTCGGCCGCCTCGGCGGACAGGTCGTCGATCTCATCGACCCGCCCGGCGGCTTCGCTGAGCGAGAACCGCTCCGTGCCGGGGTCGACCTCACCGGGCTGCTCCGCGCGCTCCTCCAGCGCCGCGCGCAGCGCCCCCGTGTTCTTCGCCGCCCACCGGGCGAGAGCCGCCATGTCGCGGTAATGGATACGCCAGCGCGGCCCCATCGCGATGCGCGCGAACGAGATGTTGTCGGCGGGGTCCACCACGAGCCTGAGATAGGCCCGGAGGTCCACGACCTCGGGGACCGACAGGAGTCCGCCGAGACCGACGATCTCGACCGGGATCTTCGCCCGGCGCAGCTCGACCGCGAGCGCGGGGAACAACCGGCGCCCGCGGCACAGGATCGCGATCTCGCTGTACGGCACCGGCGCGCCGGAGGCGTCGGCGGTGCCGCGCGCGATCTCCTCGGCCACCAGCCTGGCTTCGTCGACCTCCGAGGCCACGAGGTCGCACGTCACCTCGCCCTCTCCGGTCGGCGGGAAATGGCGAAGGACCTTCTCGCCCCCGCGGCGCTCGCTCGGGATCGCCGAGATGATCGCGTTGGCGACCTCGAGGATCCTGCGACCCGATCGGTAGGAGACCTCGAGCGGATAGGTCGCCGCGAGACTGCCGTCCCGGTGGGCGAAATGGGTCGGGAAGGCGAGGATGTTGTGGAGGGTCGCGCCCCGCCATGCGTGGATCGCCTGGTCCGGATCGCCCACGACCGTGATCGCCGAGCCGGGCGGGTAGACCGCCTCCATCATCTTGCGCTGGGCGATGTTGGTGTCCTGGTACTCGTCGAGGAGCACGAACGGCCACCGCTCGCGCAGCGTCTGGGCGACCTCGGGCCGTTCCGCGACGACCTTGTGCGCGAACGCGATCTGGTCCCCGTAATCGATCCGCCCGAGCTCGCGCTTGCGCTCGATGTAGGCGTCGACGACCGTGCACAGGTCGGGCCGGTCCCGCCACAGGTCCTGGAGCCTGGTCTGAACGCGCTGCCCCTGACGCTCGTACTCCGCCGCCATCGCGGTGTCGGCGGCCAGGACCTGCTGGGGGGTGCACAGGTGGTTCGCGCAGCTCTCCGACAGGCCTCGGACCTTGGCGATCAACGAGGGCAGCCACGTGGCCCGCAGATGCTCGAACGTGACCTCTTCCAGCAGCCGTCCCACGAGCATGTGGGCCTGGGCCTCGGTGAGGAGCGCGGTCTCGGGCTCGATCCCGATCTTGGGTCCGTAGTCCCGCAGCACCCGGTCGGCGAAGCCGTGGTAGGTGAAGACCGAGGCCTCCTCGCCGGGCGGGAGCTCGAGGTGGACCAGCGCGAGGTCGATGCGCTCGCGCAGCTCGGCGGCGGCCTTGTTGGTGAACGTGAGGCCCAGGATCTGCGCGGGGCGCGCCGCGCCCGACACCACCAGATGGGCGATGCGCGCCGCCATCACCGCCGTCTTGCCGGACCCCGCGCCGGCGATGATCCCCATCGGAAGCGGCGCGTACTCGATCGCGCGCTGCTGCTCCTCGCTCGGCTCGAACCCTCGCAGCGCGGCCGCGATCGCCGGGTGGACGCTCATCGGACCTCGAGCTCCGCACCCTCGGGCCACATCGGACATAGCGTCTTGAACGAGCAATAGCGGCACTCGGCGTCCGGGCTCGGTGCGAACTCTTCGGCTTCGATGCCGGAGAGGAGCGTGCCGATGCGCGTCTCGATCGCCTCGTCCCACGTCCCCTCCTCGGGATCGCGCGGGCGCTGCAGCGAGGCGCGGTTCACCTTGCCGCCGAAGTCGTGGCGGACGAAGATCAGCTCGGCCGTCTTGGGGACGCCCATCTCCTTCAGGTGCTCGTCGCGCACGCACGCGAGGAGATAGGTCGACAGCTGGAGGTCGTCCACGACCTGGGCGTCCCGCTTCCACGACTGGGACGTCTTGTAGTCGCACAGGCGGAGGCCGTTGCCCTGCACCCGGTCGATGCGATCGATCTTGCCCCGCACGCGCCAGCCGCGCACGTCGAACTCGAACCACTGCTCGACGGCGAGGGTCTCGTGGCCGTTGTCGGCCTCGTACCTCAGGTAGCGGGCGAGGATCTCGCGGCAGTCCCGCTTCAGGAACTCGCTGATCGCGCCGGGAGGATAGGCCTCGGCGCGCCACCGCCTGCCGGCTTCGGTCACGAGCGCGTCGAGGTCCTTGGGCAACCGGCCGGCTTCGAGGTCCTCGAGTAGCCCGTGGACCAGCGAGCCGAACGCCATCTGATAGCTGCTGGTGGGATCGAGACCGAGGACCTGGCCCATCAGGTACTGGAGCGGGCAGTTCTCGTAGTCAGAGAAACGGGAGTACGAGCTCTGCTTGTGCTCGCCCACCACGGGAATCGGGTTCTCGGTCCACCGTCTGCCCCACCACCACCTATCCGGGTCGGCCGCGAGCCGCCCGAGACCCCAGAGCGAGGCGAGCCGCCGGGCGGCGTCAGTCTTCGGATCGGCGAGGGCGCGCCGCCACACGATCTCGGCCTCGCGTGGGGTCAGAGCGAGGTCGGGCACCTTGGCGTTCTCGATCGGAAGGGCGCCGACGAGATCGGTGAGGAAGCGAGACGGGCGGGCGCTGGAACGTTCGGAGCCTCCCGCCCGCTGACCGGTGAGGACCAGGCGCTCGGCGCGCGACACCGCCAACCGGAACAGACGCTCTTCCTCGGCGAGCGCGTCGCGCTGTCGCCGGGCGTGGTCCTTCGGCCCCGCGAGAAGGTCGACGTCGAGTAGCAGCCCCCGGCGCGAAGGATCGGGCCACATGCCTTCGACGCAACCGGCCACCACGGCGAACTCGAAGCCGCGGCCCTTGGCGCCGTGCGCGGTCGTGATCGTCACCGCGTCCTCGGCCTTGTCGAGGCGAACCGACTCCGGCGCGAACTCAGAGGACGCGAGGGTCTCGATGAAGTCGGCCATGCGCGCCCCCGCCCCGCGCCGGTCGGCATAGCGCGCGAGCGCGTCGGCCAGGGTCGTCAGCGAGTCGAGCCGGCGGTCGTCCTCGTCCTCGACCACGGTCGCGAACCACGGGCACGCCCGCCACAGCCGCCAGAACGCCTCGTCGGGGCGGAGGTCCTCGGCCCACCGGCATGCCTCGGCCACCAGCGCACACACCTGGTCGAGCTTGTGCACGATCTCGGGGGCGAGCTCGGCCTCGCCCGAGCGTTGACATATCTCGTGCAGTGGCATCCCCGCGAGGCGCGCGGCGCGCCGGAGCTGGACGAGCTCGTGCGCGGCGAAACCGCCGAGCTCGGAGGTGAGGAGCGACGGCCAGAGATCCTCGTGCCCCGGGTGCTTGCACGCGATCGAGAACAGGAACAGGACCGGACGCACGACCGGGTCCGCCGCGAGCTGCACCGTCTCGCCCTCGACGCGATGGGGCACCCCTGCCCGGTTCAGCTCGCGCCGCAGCGGGCCGAGCACGGTGCGATAGTCCCGTACGACCACCGCCATGTCGCCCCATGAGGTCCCTCCCGCACCGGCCCGGCGCAGCTCGGCAACGACGCCGCGGGCCTCGTCGGTGACGTGTGAGTAGAGACGGACCTCGGGATCGGATGCGCGCCGGTAGACGTGGCGCAGCCTTGTCTCGGCGGCGTCGAGGTCGGTCAGGCAGGTGGGATCGGCGCCGCGGAACGCGAACACGCTGCCGTCCGGGTCGCCTGCGACCACCGCCGTCCGGCCCGTGTCGCGGACGTCCGGCAGCAACGCGTCGAGCAGCGCGGCTTCGGCCAGGCTCGCCTCTTCGAAGTCGTCGACCAGCACGTGGGGATAGGAGTCCTTGACGTCCTGGTGAAGCTCGGGATGCTCGCCGAGGACCCGGCGCGCCTCGGTGAGCACCAGCGCGAAGTCGAGCCGGGGACGCCCGTCCGCGAACGACTCCGGGTCCTCGATCTTCGTGAGGTAGCGCTCGTAGAAACCGGCGAGCTCGACCCAATCGGCGCGCCCGCGTTCCTCCGCGAGCCGGCGCAAGCTCTGGGGGGTCTCGAGCCGCTCCTGCGCGCGCAGCAGGAGGTCGCGTACCTCCCCCGCGAACGCCGGCGAGGTGAGCAAGCCCCCGTTGACCGGCCATGCGTCGGGGTCCTCCTGCGCGAGCAGCGAGCGCACGAACGCGCGCTGGTCGAACGCCGTCAGCAGCACCGGCTCGGCCGCGAGACCCGCCAGCTGATAGCCGATCTCCGACATCGTGCCGTCGGGCGACGTGACGGGGAACCCCCTGGTGAGCAGTGACCAGCTGAACGCGTGGAAGGTCAAGACGCTGGGGCGCGCGACCGAACGCCCGAGGTCGCGCACGAGCGCGTCGCGCAGCTCGATCGCCTGGCGCCGGTCCTGGACGAAGAACAAGATGCCGGCGGGGTCGACGCCCTCCTTAGACGCGAGCCTGCGAGCCCGCTCGCGCAGGACGGTCGTCTTGCCGGTCCCCGGCGCGCCGAGCACCTTCAGACGTGGCGCGGCGGACCCGACCGCGCGGCTCTGCTCGTCGTCGAGCGTCACGTCCATCCGAGATCGCACCTGGTCCCCCTAGCGTTCCTACCTGGAAACAGAACCTATAAGGGGGGTGTGACAGGGCCGGGACCGAGACCCGAGATCACACGGCAGGAAGCGCACGATCGGACCCCCGGCGCACCCCGCACTGGGCCGATGGGTCCACGCCTTTCCGGCGCGATCGACGTGTGGAAATCCGGGTCGGACGGGCCGCGCTGACCCATACTCCACTTCCCCCCGGAGAAGGCCGCCGGGCGTGGGAGGGCGATCAGGGAGGCTGGATGCGAGACACGAGCTTGCCGGAATGGGAGCGAGAGCTGACCGAGGACGCGCTGACCCACGCCCCGGAACGGCCCGAGGGCGAGGCCACTACGGCGAGGAGCAGGGCGCTCCAGCTCGCCCGCGAGCAGGCCTACCACCGGCTGGCGGTCGCCATCGACCGGCCCTCCGGGACGGATCGCGCGCCCGGACCGGGCCAGCTCCGCCTCTTCCCAACCGACCTCACGCTCTTCGACGCGGCGGACTGAGCCGCCGACACGTCGCGCCGCCGAGGGTCCGGACC
This sequence comes from Actinomycetota bacterium, assembly GCA_046262015.1. GTDB lineage: Bacteria > Actinomycetota > CADDZG01 > CADDZG01 > WHSQ01 > JBHENN01. Next base: position 17,648 of record JBHENN010000005.1, read on the forward strand.
GCCGTCGTTCGGACCGCCGTCGTTCGGAACGCCGAGGGTCCGCTAGGCGCAGAGGACGGTGACGGTCCCGCACCCACACGAGATCTCGACCTCGGGGCGGCTGCCGTTGGCGGCCAGCACGACCTCGCTCTCGCAGCGGGGGCAGACGTCGCCGGTGTGGTCTCGGAGGGCGTCGATGCACTCGTTATCGCTCATAGAGCCACCGTAGCGACCGGGTAGGACAAGTTTCGGATATCCCGGTGGTCCGAGGTTCGATCCCGTCAGCGGGCGTGCCACTCGAGGTGGGCTTGGAGCTGGCCGGCCAGCGCATCGATCCTCGCGTCAAGGCGCTACGGCCGTGGCGCGGACACGGCGGGTCCACCTATGGAAGCGTGCAGGTGTGACGGAACGCTTAAAGACCGGTAGCACGACGAAGGGGCCGCCTCACCGGACGGCCCCTTTCCCTCGTACGAACGAGCTGCTACAGCACGTCGCGGTCGCGGACCTCGCGGTCGCGGACCACCGTGGTGGTCTGCCCTTGCCCCCGGTTGCCGAAGGGGGCGAAGCTGCTCCAGAACAGCAGCGAGAGAAGCAGGCCGATCGCGCCGACGACCATGAGGATCATGCCGACGGTGTTGATCTCGATGCCCGAGACCTCGAACTCGACCGCCCAGGCGAGGATCGCCCCCACGGCCAACAGGAACAAGCTGACTCCCAGACCCATTGACTATCACCTCCCTCGACGGCTCGTACCGCCCATGCGGGGATGCCGCTGGGTGCGTGGCGAGTGCTCCGTAACGCAGTCACCGCTCGCGACGTTACCCGTTTGGCCGCTCCTCGAAAAGCCGGTCCACAGGGGCCCGCGAGGGCGGCGCTCAGCCGGACGTGGCTCCCGCGGCGGGCTCCGCCGGCTGGGGAGGCTGGGCTTGCTCGGGGGGCTCGGCGGCCTCGGCCTCGCGCTCGCGCTCGGCCTCCTCGGCGGCCCGCGGACCGTGCCCGCGCGCGACCAGGTCCTCGATCACGGCACGCGCCGCATTGCGGCCCGGCGCGCCGGACACCCCTCCTCCTGGGTGCACGCCGGACCCGCACAGGTAGAGGCGCGGCACGGGCGTGCGGTAACGGTGCCACCCCGGCGACGGCCGGCGGTCGAAGAGCCAGTCCGGGAGGAGCTCGCCGTGGAAGATGTGCCCTCCCGTGAGACCGAAGCGCTCCTCGAGGTCGGGAGGACCCAGCACCATGCGGTCCTCGACCAGATCGGTGATGCCTGGCGCGTAGCGCTCGAGCGTGGCGAGCACGAGGTCGCCCACCTCGTCACGGCGCGCATCCCATCCTCCGTCGCCGAGCTCGTAGGGGACGTACTGGGCGAAGACGGACAAGGTGTGCTTGCCGTCCGGAGCAAGCTCGGGCTCGGATGCGCTCTGGATCCACGCCTCGCAGAACACCGCCTCCGGCAGCGAGCCCTCGGCCGCCGCCCGGCACGCCTCCTCGAGGTAGTCGATCGAGGGCGCGACCGTGATCGTGCCGAGGTGTTCGGGCCCGGGCTTGTCCCCATCCGACATGCCGGTGAACCGGGGTAGCCCGCCGAGAGCGCAGTTGACTTTCACGACGGTCCCCTGCGTCGGCAGGAGGCCGACGTCCTGGACCCATTCCGGCGGCAGCGCCGGATCGTCGAGCAGCGCCGCGGTGCGCTTCGGATCGGCGCCCGAGCAGACGACGCGGGCGTCGATCTCCTCGCCCGAGGCCAGCACGACGCCCTCGGCGCGCCGTCCGGATGCGAGCTTGACGCTCTGCACCTCGGCCTCGAGGCGGATCTCACCGCCGGCGGCGCGCACGACGTCGGCGAGCTGGTCGGTGATCGCGCCCATCCCGCCGCGCACGAAGCCCCACGCGCCGTTCGATCCCGCCGCCTGACCGAAGGCATGGTGCAGGTAGATGTAGGCGGTACCGGGCGTACGTGGGCCGGCGACGGACCCGATGATCCCCTGCGACGCCATCAGCCCTTGCATCACGGGCGACTCGAAATGCTCCTCGCACAGGTCGGCGATCGAGCCGTCGACGGTCTTCTTGAAGAGTCGGTCCACCTCCGACCTCCTAAAGGCGCGCCGGGCCTGCTTACGTGTGGCCGCGAAGCTGAGCAAGGGACGCAGCCGGACGGCCGCCTCCTCGAATAGCTCGACGAAACCCGGATACGCGTCCGCGTCCGCTTTCGAGACCTCGGCTATGGCGTCGTGACGCTTCTGGGGATCGCTCCACAGCAGGAGCCCTCCCCCATCCTCCAGCGGGGCGAAGACCTCCGGGTCCTTGGGACGGACGTCGAGGTCGAGACCCAGCTCGGAGACGACCTCGCGCTGCAGGAGCGACAGCGAGTACGACGCCGTCGATATCAAAAAGCCGGGGAACAGCTCTTCGGTCACGCACGCGCCCCCGATGCGGTCGCTGCGCTCGAGGACCAGGGTCCTCAGACCCCCCCGGCACAGGTACGCGGCGCACACGAGCCCGTTGTGGCCCGCTCCGATGACTATCGCGTCGTAGCTCGACATGGGAGCTCCACGTGGGGCAAGTCACACCTCCATCAACCGGACGGGAAAAGCAGGCTAACCTCTGGGGCCCATGGGGATCACGGCGTTCTGCACGAGCTGTCAGCGAACCGTATATGTAGAAGAGGACCACACCGCGGTCTGCCCGGTGTGCTCCACCCCGCTGCTCGAGACCGCGCCGCCCGCGCCCACCGATCAGACCGAAGGCGCGAAGTAAGCGGCCGAGAGGACGCGATCGCCCTCTAGCTCCAGCGTGGTGACCGAGCCGGTCTGACAGGGCGCGAACCCGAGCCACGGCGGCACCCTCCGCTGGGCCAGCGCCAGACGTGCCACCAGCACCGGCGTCTGGTGCGACACCACGACGAGGTGGCGCCCCTCGCATCCCCCCGCCGCCTCCCAGATCGCTTCGAGCATGCGCAGCTTGATGTCGGCGAAGGACTCGCCCCACGACGGCTTCAGCGGGTTGCGCAGCGCCCACCACTGCTTGGGCTTGCCGATGATGCCGCCGAGTGTGCGCCCCACGCCTTCCAGCGTCGTGCCGCTCTCTATCAGCCGGGGGTCGGTGACGATGTCGAGCCCGTGCGGGCGGGCGATCGCCTGCGCGGTCTCCTGCGCCCGTTCGAGCGGGCTCGAGCGGATCTCGGCGACGTCCGCGTCGGCCAGCCGCTTCGCCGCCGCCTCGGCCTGGCGCCTCCCGCGCTCGGACAGGTGGTAGCCGGGGAGGCGTCCGTAGATCACTCCCTGCGGGTTGTGGACCTGGCCGTGTCGGACGAGATGAACTGTGACCGGCACGGTCGCACAGTACCCCCGAGGAGCGCTCGATAGGGTGGCGGCACATGGCCGACATCGTGCTCTTCGGAGCCACCGGCTACACCGGCAAGCTGACCGCCGAGGCGTTGGGGCGGCGCGGCGCGAGCTTCGCAGTGGCCGGCCGCAACCGCACCAAGCTCGAGGCGCTGGCGGAACGGACGTCCGCGTCCGACGTGCACGTCGCCGAGGTCGGCGACGTCGACTCCCTGGTCCGGGCGCTCCGAGGGGGGCGCGTCTTGCTCACGTGCGTGGGCCCGTTCACCCAGCTCGGCTCGACCGCGGTGGAGGCGGCCCTGACCGCCGGGACCCACTACCTAGACTCCGCCGGGGAGTCCGGCTTCATAACCTCCCTGATCGAGCAGCACGGCTCCGCCGCCCGAGCCGCCGGCATCGCGATGGCTCCGGCGATGGGCTTCGACGAGGTTCCCGCCGACGTCGCGGCCACCCGCGCCACCGCCGGCATGGAGGAGGCCGACCTCGTCCTGACGTACGCGTTCCCAAGCCACGGCTCGTCCGGCACCATCCGCACGATCCTCACCAATATCGTGGGGGGACGGGGCCGATGGATCGACGAGGGTGCCGCCGTAGAGATCAGGGCCGGCCATCGGCACCGGTGGGCGCCGATGCCACCGCCGCTCGGGCCGCGCCCCAGCATCTCGTTCGATCTCGCCGAAGGTCGCCTCGCGCCCCTGCACCTGTCGCTCCGCTCGCTCCAGACGTTCGTGACCGCCGGTCGCCTCCAGCACGCCGGGGTCCGCTTCGGCGCGCCTGCGATCCGGACGCTGATGTCGATGCCCGGCGCGCCGAAGCTGATCGAGAAGCTCCTTCCTACCGGGGTCGGGCCCGGCGAGGAGGCGCGCCTCAAAGGAGGGTTCACGATCCTCGCTGAGGCGCGCGCCGCGGGGGTGCAGCGCAACGTCGCCGTCATGGGTAAGGACACCTACGGCCTGACGGCCGAGCTGCTGGCGACCGGAGCGCTGACCATGGCGACGGACGGGTTCTCGGGCGCGGGCGTGCTCGCTCCGGTGCAGGCGGCGGGACTGGAAACCTTGCAAGACGAGATGGAACGGCACGGGGTAACGATCCAGGTCTTCGAGTAGAGCTTAGAGCGGTTAAGAACCGAGCGGAAGGAGCGTGATGGGGGCGCGTCTGCACTACGCGAAGGTGATCGACCGGCAACTCTTCATGAACCGCGGGGGCAAGGTGACGCCCGGTCTCGACAACGAGGTACTCATGGCGGGCGAGCCCGGCGAGGCCGCGGTCTTCCTCGTCATGCGCGCGTGGGGCGACGACCACGGCACGTTCACCGAGCAATGGCGGATCGAGTCACCCGGCGGCCGGGTCGTATACGAGAACGTCCCCCGCGAACTGCACATCGCGACCGAGGCCCACGTCGAGAAGCTGGAGGACGAGGTCGCCGGACTGGAGCTCGAGTACGCGGCCGAGGACTACGAGACCGTGTTCACCCTCGACGAGAGGGAGGTCGCGCGCGTGAGGTTCGCCGTGCGACCAGACGGCGTGGCGACCGCCTAAACGGGTCAAAGTTGTAACCACCGCCCGGCGGGCGTCGTCCAAAGGATGCTCGGGCGGAAACGCCGCCCGGAACAACGGAGGTGCAAGGTGTACGAGTTCGCCATCGTGGTGCTGCTCGGGATCGGTGTCTTCAAGTTGATCGACATGGGCAACGAGTACGTGAACCTGTCGAAGGTGCAGTCGATCCTGACGATCGCTCTCGGAGCGGTGGTCGCGTGGGCGCTCGAGTTCTCGCTGTTCTCGCAGTGGAACATCGACGTCCGGTCCGAGACCCTCGGTTACGTCGGCACCGGCCTGATGATCGCCGCAGCCGGTTACGCGACGCCGCAGGTCTTCGAGCACGTGGCCGAGATCCTGGGCCACCGCAGGGAGACGCGGGTCACCCGAGCCGCGTGAGGTAGCTGCTTCCCCGAAAGGCCCCCGGTTCGCCGGGGGCCTTTCCGCGTCACCCTCCGACGTCCGGCCGCTAATGTCCTTGTTTCGCCTACTCAGGAGGACCTCGCATGCCCACCGCGACGATCGGCGGCACTCGCATCAACTACATCGACAGCGGCGGCGACGGCGCGCCGGTCCTGCTGGTGCACGCGTTCCCGCTGGACGCGCAGATGTGGGAGCCGCAGATCGAGGCGCTCGGCGACCGCTTCCGGCTCATCGCGCCCGACCTCAAGGGTTTCGGTGGCTCCGATGCCCCGCAAGACCGCTCGCTCTACTCGATGGATTCCTACGCCGACGAGCTCGCCGGGGTGCTGGACGAGCTCGGCCTGGACGCGCCCGTGCTCGTGGGCCTCTCGATGGGCGGCTACATCGCGTTCGCGTTCCTGCGCAAGCACCGCGCGCGCGTGCGAGCTCTCGTCCTCGCCGATACCCGCGCCGAGGCCGACCCACCGGAGGGCATAGCCAAGCGGACCGCGCAGCAGGAGCAGGTCGCGTCCCAAGGGACGAAAGCTCTGATCGACGCGCTATCGAACGCGCTCCTCTCGGAGCCCACACGGACGAAGAAGCCCGACGTCGTCGACCGCGTCAAGCAGCTGATGGACAACCCGGTCGGGGGTTTCATCGGCGCGCTCGAGGCGATGAAGGCCCGTCCCGACTCGACCGACGAGCTCACCGCGATCGACGTCCCGACCCTGGTGTTGGTCGGAGAGAACGACGCCGTCACCCCGCCCGAGGCGGCGCGCAAGATCCACGAGCACGTGGGCGGCTCGCGCCTCGTCGTGATCCCCGAGGCCGGTCACCTGTCCAGCCTGGAAGCTCCCGAGGCGTTCAACGGCGCGCTGGCGGAGTTCCTCGGAGGGCTCTTCTAGGAGCTGCCGGTTCGAGGGACGGCTCGGCAAATCCGGCGCTTGGCGGCGGTCGACTCCTAGGCTTCGCTCATGGGTCAGATGCTCCTCAAGCTGTCTCCCTCGAGCGCCACGGACTTCAAGAACTGCCCGCAGCTCTTCAAGTTCCGGGCGATCGACCGCCTCGCCGAGCCCGTGTCGGGTCAGGCGGCGCGGGGCTCGCTCGTCCACGCGGTCCTCGAACGGCTCTTCTCGGAGCCGGCGCCGGGCCGGACCCCCGAGCGCGCCGATGCCCTCCTCGAAGCGCTCTGGAGACAGGTACGGGACGACCCCGAGTTCCGACCGTCGGGACTGGAGGCGGACCAGGAGCGGGAATGGCTGGAGGAGAGCAGGTGGCTGCTGGGCAACTACTTCCGCTTGGAAGACCCGCGCACGCTCCACGCCACGGAGCTCGAATGGTGGGTCGAGCACGAGGTCGCCGATGTCCACCTCCGCGGGATCATCGACCGGGTCGAGCGGGGCTCGAACGGGTGGGTGCTGACCGACTACAAGACCGGCCGGGTGCCACGGGAGGAGCGGGAGATCGCGGCGTTCTTCGGGCTTCGCTTCTACGCGCTCGTGTGCTGGCGGGCGTTCGAGGTGATCCCCCGCGAGATAAGGCTCATCTACCTCGCCGACCCGTCGATCCTGACGCTCAATCCGAACGAGCGGATGCTGATCGCGTTCGAGCGGCAGATGGTCGCCCTAGGCAAGGCGATCCGCAAGGCTGCCGACACCCAGGACTGGCGCAGCCGCCCGTCGCCGTTCTGCATGACGTGCGCGTTCCAGCCGCTGTGCCCGGCGTGGGCGCACGCCACCACCGCGACGACCGACCAGGTCGAGACCTAGCGCGCGACGGACGCCGTGGCGCCGGCGGTCACTCCGGCGGAAGGTCGGCCAGGCTGCGGTACAGCTCGGACGCCGCGTTCTCTCCGAGAGCGAGGCTCTCGAGACGGTAGCTCTCGTCGACGCCGTGCACCCCGTCGAGCGGGAGGGCGAACCCCGAGACGATCGCGGGGATGCCACGCGCGGCGAACGACGCGAGCACTGGGATCGATCCCCCGACGCGGACCAGTGCCGGGGGGCGCCCGCACGTCCTCTCCAGGGCACCGGCCGCGAGCCGCAGGGGGGGACGGTCGGGGTCGAACACCGCGGGCTCGCCGTGCGACACGATCGCGGTCGAGACCTCTGCGTCGGGCGGGGCGGCGTCCTCCAGCAGCCTCAGTAGCTCCGGTCCGATCACCGCGACCCTCTGGCCCGGCGCCAGCCGCACCGACACCTTGGCTTGGGCGGTCGCCGGCACCATCGTGCGGATCTGGACCGCATCGCCTCCGGTGAGACCGTTGACGTCGATGGACGCGTCGGCCCAGTTGCGTTCGTAATACTCGGGGCCGGAGCGGGACGTCAGCGGGCGCCCACCGACCTCGGCGATCACGCCGTCGCCGGGAGGGAGCCGCGTCCACGCGTCGAGCTCGGCCTCGGTCGGAGGAACGATGCCCTGGCGTAGCTCGGCGCGCAGGCGCCCGTCGGGACCGGGCAGAACCGCCGCGATCATCTGGTGCAGCACGTGCACGGCGTTGAGGACGCTCCCGCCGTACATACCGGAGTGGAGATCGGCCGGCGCGGTGCGCACCCGGACGTCGGCCATCGCGATGCCGCGCAGGCCGAGGGTGAGGGCGGGGGTGGTCGCGTCAAGCATGTCGCCGTCGAAGACGATCACGCAGCGGGCGCCGCGCTCGTCCTGCGCGAGCCAGCGGTCGACCGTCTCTCCCCCGGTCTCCTCCTCGCCCTCCACGACCACGCGCACGTTCACGGGAAGCCGGCGCGCCGCGGCCAGCTCGCAGGCTACGTACAACAGCGGCAGGAAGTTGCCCTTGTCGTCGGACGCGCCGCGCGCGTAGATGCGACCGTCCCTGATGTCGGGCTCGAACGGCGGGGTGGTCCACGCTTCGGCGGGCTCGGCCGACTGTACGTCGTAGTGGCCGTAGATCATGACCGTCGGCGCGCCGGGGTCGGTCGCCTCCAGCTCGCCCACGACGACCGGGTTGCCCCCCTGGTCCGCGAAGAGCTCGGCGCGGCCGCCCGCTGCCCGGACCCTGGCCGCGGCCCACTCGGCGGCGCGCACCAGGTCGGCGGGGTCACCCCCTCCGGACGAGACCGAGGGGATCCGGAGCCACTCGAACAGCTCGTCGAGCAGCGCGCGCGAGGGGGCCGGCGCCACCGGGCTACCGGGCGTCCCGGCGGGACGCGGCGACCGCGGCGCGGAACTCGTCGGAGGTGAAGCGTCGCGGCTGCACCTCGGCGGCGTGGGCGAGCGCCGCCTCGAACGCCGACTCGGTGACCGCGACCAACGCTTGCTTGTTGGCGACGACTCCGGCGCGCGGGTGGACGAGGATGCGCGCGGCCAGCCGGTGCGCCGCAGCCATCAGGTCGTCCGCGGGGACGACCTCGTTGACGAGCCCGGCATCGAGGGCTTGCTCCGCGGTGACCGGCTCGCCGGTCAGCAACAACTCGGCGGCGCGCGTCGGCCCCGCGAGAGCCTGGGTGAGCCACGCGCCTCCGGTGCCCGGGATCACACCGAGGCGGACCCATACCTGGCCGAGACGAGCCCCCCGGGCGGCTACGCGCAGGTCGCACGCGAGCGCGATGTCCATGCCGGCTCCCATGGCGGCTCCGTTGATCGCGGCGATGAAGATCGCCGGCGAGGCCCGGATCGCGCGGACCACCGCCTGGAAGCTTCCATACAGGACGCCGCCGATCTCCTCGGGGTCGAGGTCGCTCCAGCGCTCGAGCTCGTCGAGGTCACCGCCGGCGCAGAAGGCGTCGCCGGCCCCGGTGAGGATGACGGCGCGCGCCGCCTGGGAGGCGTCGTCGACCGCGGCGGCGAGCGCCCGGGCGGTCGGCGAGTCGAGCGCGTTGCGGCGCTCCGGGCGGGCGATGGTGATGGTCGTGACGTCGCCGTCGCGGTCGACCGAGAGCGAGGACGTCATGGGGCGAGAGCGTAACTGCGAACCTCGCGCCGCCCGAGCGGGCTCCCCGCCCAGGCGGGCCCCGGCGCCGGGCTGCTGGGCGCACAATGAAAAGGCCGCCCTGCCGGGCGGCCCCTTCGAAGCGTAGCTAGGCGGTCTTGTTCTTCGGCAGCATCCGGGTCATCTTGGTGCCGCACACCGGACATTGCCCCTGCGCCGCACGGGAGCCGTTCTCGAGCGTCTTCTCTTCACCTTCGAAGTCACGCTTCTCCCGGCACTTCACGCAGTAGCCGTTGTAGGTCTCTGCCATGTGGGGCTCCTTCCTAAGGGCCTTCGTCTCTCGAGGTCCCCTCTATGGTGCCACTTCCCGCCTCTGGGAGGCGGATATCCGGATGCTCTCCGCTGTCGCCGGCGGCCGGATCAGGCGGGTTCTGGGATCCTTCGCTACTCTCCGCATCCGGCGCCCCGGAACCGTTCCCGCCTGGGGCCGCCCATCTAGGCGGCGCGCCCCGGTAGCGGGCGAGCAGGTAGAGGCACGCCAGGCCCACGGCGAGCGACATCAGCTGGCTCCCGGTGAGCCCGAGGTAGCGGCGATCGACCCTCAGGAAGTCCGTTGCGATGCGCACGGTCCCGTACCACAGCGTGAACACGAGGATCAAAAAGCCGGGCCGGCGCGCCGCGCGGCCGAGCCACAGCAGCAGCCCGAGCAGCGCCAGCGTCGAGACGAAGTCGTACAGCGCACTCTGGTGGACGACGACGTCGTAGCACCCCAGCGACGGCGGCTCGCCGCGAGCCACGGCGGCACGGTAGATCGCCGCCGTCTGCGGCTCGGCGCCGCCGTCCCCCAGGCACCTCCAGCCGAGAGCGAAGCTCGTCGCCTTGCCGAGGTGGTCGCCGATCGCGAGGTCGCCGAGCCGTCCGATGACGATCCCCAGGGCGAGTCCCGGCGCCGCCAGGTCGGCGGTCCGCCAGAAGCCCATACGTTTGCGGACGACGAACGGCAGGGCGACCAGCACCGCGCCCGTGATCCCCCCGAGCAGAGAGATGCCGCCCTCCCAGATGCGGAGCACGCCGCGAAGGTCGTCGCCCCCCCCGGTGACCTCGTCGAAGTGGCCGATCACGTAGCCGACGCGCGCCCCGATGATGGCGCCTACGAGCGCCCACGAGAGCACGTTCCAGATCTCGCCCTCGTCCGGTCCCCCGCGTGCCCGGGCGCGCCGGACCATGAGCTGCGCGCCGGCGAGGTAGCCGATCGCGATGCCGATCCCGTGGGGCGAGATCGCCAGCGGGCCGAGATGGATGCGCGACAGGATCGGCCACGCGAGCTCTGCGATCACCGCCTCAGACCTTCCGGTAGGGGGTCAACCACGCACCGTCTTGCACCTCGAAGTCGCCGAACAGCAGCGGCGCCTCGTCAACCATGATGCGGCCGATCTTGTCGAACACGTAGCGCAGCTCCTCCTCGGCGCCGGGATCGGTGCGCGCCTGGATCGTGTGCCGCAGCGTGCGCACGTTGGCCGTCCACAGGATCACCGTGGTCAACCCTTCGGGCGCGAAGCGGCGAAGCGCCGAGGTGATCTCCTTCTTCGTGTGGAAGGGCACGCCGGTCTCGTCCAGCCCGAAGTGCTCCGCAGCCGAGACCTGGAACTCGTCGAGGGTCTCCATGATCGAGATGATCTGCGGCCGAAGCGGCTCGAGCACCTCGGGGATCCGGAACGGGATGTCGTCGAGGCGCACGAACCGCAGGCTCTCCTGGCTGAACGCTGATCCCGCGCGGTGACGCACCAGCTCGTGGGTGAAGACACGAGAGACGTCGTAGATGATGAAGCTGTAGCTCGCGTGCTCCAGCACCGACCCGTGCCCGGAGCGCAAGAGGTTGAGGAAGTACTCCTTCTGGTCGCGCCGGATGCGGGTGACGTTGGGATTGAGTCCCTCCTCCCACGAGCGATAGCACGCGCGCCCGGCGGCTTCGATCAGGGTCTCGCCGGCGTTGAGCTCGCCCTCTTGGGCGGTGCGCATCTCGAGCCACGACTCGCCGCCCACCGACGTGAGATAGCGGCGGAGGGCTTCGAGGTCCAGCGACGGCCGGGCGATCAGCTCGACGCCGGGCGTTGTCTCCCTCATGGGCCCCTTCCTGCGGTGGTGGTCCCTCTATCGATACCAGACGCCCGGCAACCTCCGGCTGGTGCCGGAGCGGCGGCCGGCGGCAGTATAAGGAGGAGGATGGCGGTGCCGTGGATCCGATGAGGGCCCCTAGGGGCCGCGCGCTGTCGTGCAAGGGGTGGCCACAGGAAGCCGCTTTGCGGATGCTCATGAACAACCTCGACCCCGAGGTCGCCGAGCGCCCCGAGGACCTGGTCGTCTACGGGGGCTCCGGGAAGGCGGCGCGCAGCCCGCAGGCTCTGGACGCGATCCTGGCCTCGCTGCGCGCGCTGGAAGGCGACGAGACGCTCCTGGTGCAATCGGGTAAGCCCGTGGGCGTCTTCCGCACGCAGCCCGGCGCGCCGCGGGTCTTGATCTCCAACTCGATGCTCGTGCCGGCGTGGGCAACGTGGGACGAGTTCCACCGCCTCGAGGCCCTGGGGCTCACGATGTACGGACAGATGACCGCGGGGTCGTGGATCTACATCGGGACCCAGGGCATCCTGCAGGGCACCTTCGAGACGCTTGCCGAGCTCGCGGCGCGCTCCTTCGGCGGCTCGCTGGCCGGCCGCATCGTGCTGACCGCGGGGCTCGGCGGCATGGGCGGCGCGCAGCCCCTGGCGATCACGATGAACGAGGGGGTCGCGCTGTGCGTCGAGATCGACCCGGCGCGCATCGCGCGCAGGCTCGCCCACCGCTATCTCGACCGCGCCACCGACGACCTGGACGAGGCGGTCGTGTGGGCCGAGGACGCGCGCGCGGCGCGTCGTGCGTCCTCGATCGGTCTCCTCGGCAACGCCGCGGAGGTGCTACCTGCGCTGCTCGAGCGCGGCTTCGCGCCCGACGTCGTGACCGATCAGACCTCGGCGCACGACCTCCTCGACGGCTACGTGCCGGCGGGGATGAGGCTCGACGACGCCGTCACGCTGAGGGGGGATGACCCCGAGACCTACGTCAAGCGGTCGTCCGAGTCGATCGCCGCGCACGTCGACGCGTGGCTCGGCTTCCAGCGGGCCGGCGCGCTGTGCGTCGAGTACGGCAACAACATCCGGGCGCAAGCGGTGAGCGCCGGGGTCGCGGACGCGTTCGACATCCCGGGGTTCGTGGAGGCATACGTCCGGCCCCTGTTCTGCGAGGGGAAGGGACCGTTCCGTTGGGTCGCGCTGTCGGGCGATCCCGCCGACATCGCCGCGACCGACGCCGCGATCCTCGAGCTCTTCCCGGACGACGAACGTCTCCACCGCTGGATCGCGATGGCGTCCGAGCGGGTGGCGTTCCAGGGGCTGCCGGCGCGCATCTGCTGGCTGGGCTACGGCGAGAGAGCCCGTGCGGGCAGCGCCTTCAACGAGCTGGTCGCGCGCGGCGCGGTCGCCGCGCCGATCGTGATCGGACGCGACCACCTCGACGCGGGCTCGGTGGCATCCCCGTACCGCGAGACCGAAGGGATGATCGACGGCTCCGACGCGATCGCCGACTGGCCGATACTCAATGCTCTGCTCAACACCGCGGCGGGCGCGCATTGGGTATCGGTGCACCACGGCGGCGGTGTGGGCATCGGCTACTCGATCCACGCGGGGATGGTGACGGTCGCCGACGGCAGCGACGACGCGGCGGGGCGCCTCGAGCGGGTTCTCACGACCGATCCCGGCACCGGCGTCGCACGCCACGCCGACGCAGGCTACGGGCGCGCGATCGAGGTGGCCGCGGAGCGGGGTGTGAGCCTGCCCATGGATCCCGAGCGCCGCGACTGAGCGCCCACGTCGGTACCCTGTGGCGATGGAAGAGCGCTATGGGACACCGGTCGCCGGCACCGAGAAGGAGGTGTTGGCCGGCTTCCTCGATCACTACCGGCGAACGATGCTGGACATCTGCGAAGGGGTGAGCGAAGAGGACCTCCGCCGCCCCATGGTGCCGTCCGGCACCTCTCTGCTGGGGATCGTGAAGCACCTCGCGTACGTGGAACGGGGCTGGTTCCAGGAGCACGTCGCCAACGAACCCTTCGACTACCCCTTCGATGGCAGCGACCCTGAAGCCGATCTCCGGATCGAAGAGAACGAGACGGCGGCAGAGATCTTCGATCTCTATCGCGCTGCATGTGCACGGTCACGAGAGGCACTCGACGCCGCGTCTCTCGACGACCTGATCCAGAAGCCCGACCGGCGCGCCGACTACAACGTGCGCTGGGTGGTGGTCCACATGATCGAGGAGACTGCGCGCCACGCGGGGCACGCCGACATCCTGAGAGAGCAGATAGACGGAAAGACCGGCGCCGGCTATCCCTGAGCGGCGGGAGTCCGGTCGAGTTGGGCTCCCCAGAGGCGCGCCCCCTGCCGACGCGCCGCCTAGCGCCAGCGGGGAACGATGAACGTCTTCCTGGTGCCTAACGAGTCGACGACGTGGATGGGCGTACCCACGCTCACCGCGAAAATCGCGTCCTCTCCCTCGAACCCGTCCGCGCCCGACACGCGGCTCCCTACGGTGGCTCCCACAGACGACATCGGGATCGAGATCCCGATCACGTCGTTGAGCGAGTCGTAGTAGCCGCGGACGCTGCCGATGAGCTCGGGACCGCTTTCACGCAGCTCGTAGAGCGTGAAAGCGGAGGTCGAGGTGGTCTCCGCCTCGACGAGGAAGGTGCGGTCGTCGACGTCGAACGCCCAGCGGACGTGGACCACCGAGTACTTGGGCGATAGGAGGCTCACCTCGTCGACGAAGAACATCACCCCGAGATCGGGTCCGCAGCGAAGCGCCATCAGCGCGGTCAGATCCAGATCCGCAGAAGCGTCTCCCGCAGCGTCACGGCCGAGGACCTTGCTGGGACATTTCGCCTGCGCCGGGCTAGGAGCAGCCAGAAGGAGGATCGGGACGATCAGCACGAGCCCCAGATAACGCGACCGCATACCTCAGGGATTCGACGGGCGACACCGCGATCCTTCCGTGCAGGGGCGCCAGGAGGACCCCAGGCGAGGCCGCCCGAGTTCGGTCAGGGCGTAGGGCGGTCGGCGAGGCGGTAGACGAAGCGGACCGCCGACCAGTCATCATCGATCGCACACGACTTGTTATCGACGAGACCGGCGTCGAGGCCGACCCGCTGAACGGTCGCGAAGGTGAGGTCGGTCGTCAGGCTCGAGGACCTCTTCGGATAGGCCACCCACAGCCCCCCGGCGGGCTGGAGGTAGGCGGCGAGGACCCCGAACCGCCGGGCCAGGTGCTTGTGTCCCGTCGTGAAGAACAAGATCACGTCGAGCTTTTTGGCGGCGCGGTCCATCAGCGTCGCGCCGGCGGGGACCAGCGGCTCGAACCACTCGAGGAAGCCGTCGGGCTCGTTGACCACCGCCGCCCGCGTCCCCTCCACGATCCCCAGCTTCTTCGGCAGCGGGGTGCCGGAATAGTCCTTGTGGGTCACGGCCGGGTCCACGCCCGGGTCGTCTCGGCGATCTTCGCTCGCACCTCGGCGAGATCGAACCTCGTGAGACGGCCGCGTTCCATCACGACCTCTCCGCCGACCATCACGCGCGCGATCGCGGTCTGCTGCATCGACGACACGATCTGACGCTCGACGGTGGGGTGAGGGTGCAGCGAGAGGTCGTCGAGGTCGAGGCCCACGAGGTCGGCGAAGCGGCCGGGAAGGAGCGCACCGGTGTCGAGACCCAGGAGATCGGCGCCCCCTGCGGTGCCGAGACCGAACGCCGTGGCGGCGTCGATCGCTCCCCCGTCGGTGAGGCGCGCTTTGGCGAGCAGCGACGCGGTCCGCATCTCGTCGAACACGCTCTGGCGGTTGTTGGCGCAGCCGCCGTCGGGCCCGAGGCCGACGCGGATCCCCCGGCGGAGCATCTCGGGTAGACGGGCGATCCCGTCGCCGAGGAACGCGTTCGCACCGGGACAGTGCACGACACCAGTTCGGCGCGCGGCGAGCAGATCGAGCTCCTCGTCGTCGACCCACACCGCATGGACCGTGACCAGACGCTCGTCGAGCAATCCCTCGCGTTCGAGGAGTCGGACCGGGGTCGCGCCGTACCTCTCCTCGACCTGTTCGACCTCGTAGCGCGCCTCCGCGAGGTGGAGGTGACATGGCACGCCGAGATCGCGGGCGACATCGAGGGCGGTGGCGATCGTGTCCGGCGACGCAGCATGCAGCGAGTGGGGAGCCGGCTGCACGGAGGCGAGCGCATCGTCCGAGTGGGCTGCCGCGAGAGCGCGGGTACGTGCCGCGGCGTCGTCGGCGTTCTCGCGGTAGCGGGATGGCGCCGCGGTCGGAGCGTCGGGGTCGTAGAACGCCCGCGCCAGCACCAGACGGATGCCGAGGTCCTTCGCCGCGCGCGTCACCTGCTCGGCGTTGTCGTTCCCCTCGTCGTGCAGGTAGAAGAAGTCGACGGTCGTGGTGATCCCGGCGAGGAGCGCCTCCGCGAACGCGAACAAGGCGCCGGCGTAGATCGCATCGGCGTCGAGGCGCTCGGAGAACGGGTACAGGACGTCGTCGCGCCAGCTCGCGAACGGACGGTCGTCGGCGAACCCCTTGAGGAGGCTCTGGAAGGCGTGCCCGTGGGCATTGACGGTCCCCGGCACCAGCGCGAGGCCATCCCACGTCTCGAGCGGGATGTCGCGGGCGAGATCGCGGTGGGCAACGACGTCCGCGATCCGGTCGTCGTCCACGACCACGGCGAGCCCCTCCTCGAAGCGCGTCCCGGTCCACACCAGCGGCGCGCCGATCGCCTTCAGCACCGTGCGGTGCCCCGCTCTCGGACCCTCATCATCGTCACCATGCCCGCACTGTAGCCAGGCCCGTCGACCCGTCCGCACCCCGGGCCCTTAGGGTTGCGCCGTGACCGTGATCATCGGCGACCCGCTCACGTTCGAGGACGTCGTCGAGGTCGCGGTGAACGGAGCCCCGGTCGAGATCGCCCGGGGACTGGCCGAGGTCATGGCTCCGGCGCGTGCGGTCGTCGAGGACGCGGTCGCGTCCGGGCGCGCCGTGTACGGCATCACGACCGGTATCGGGGACCTCGCACGCGTGCGGATCCCCCCAGACGAAGCCGAGCGTTTGCAGCGCGACATCGTCCGGTCTCACGCGACCGGAGTCGGAGGCTTGCTTCCCACCGAGGTCGTGCGCGCGATGCTTCTGCTGCGGGCGCGCACCTTCGCCTTCGGCATCTCGGGCGTGAGGTTCGAGGTGGTCGAGACGCTCGCGCGGATGCTCAACGAGGGCATCCATCCGCTCGTGCCGTCCCAAGGCTCGCTCGGTGCCTCGGGCGACCTGGCGCAGCTCGCGCACCTGGCCCTGCCGCTGCTCGGCGAGGGCGAGGTAGAGCACGACGGACGCCGGACCCGCGCCTCAGAGGCGTTGCGTGCCGCGGGCATCGAGCCGCTGGAGCTGTCCCACAAGGAAGGGCTCGCCCTGGTCAACGGAACCGAGATGATGCTTGCGGTCGGGATCCTGACCTTCACGCGCGCTCGGCACCTCGCCCGCAGCGCGGACGTCACCGGCGCGATGACCGTCGAGGGGTGCCTCGGCACCGACCGGGCGTTCGACGAGATGCTGATCGGGTTGCGCAAGCATCCGGGCGCGATCGCGGTGGCTGCCAACCTGCGGAGGCTGCTTGCCGGGAGCGAGGTGGTGGCGTCGCATCGCGAGTCGGACCACCTGGTCCAGGACGCCTACTCCCTGCGATGCATCCCCCAGGTCCACGGGGCCTACCGGGACGCGCTGGTCTACGTGCGCGCCACGCTCGAGGCCGAGCTCGCGTCGGCGATCGATAACCCCAGCGTGCTGGCGGGCCGGGGCGAGGTCCTCTCCGGCGGCAACTTCCACGGCGAAGCTCTCGGACTGGCCCTCGATCACCTCGGGCTGTTGCTCACGGGGTTCGCGACGATCGCCGAACGGAGGATCGCCCGCCTCGTCGATCCGGACCTCAACAACGGCCTGCCGGCGTTCCTCACCGCCGACCCGGGGAGGCGGTCGGGCTTCATGCTCGCTCAATACACCGCCGCCGCGCTGGTGTCCGAGAGCCGCGGCTTGTGTTTCCCGGCGTCGTCGGATTCGATCCCGACGTCGGCGGGCCAGGAGGACCACGTCAGTATGGGCGCGACTTCGGCGCGCAAAGCCGCAGCGATCCTCGAGAATGTCGAGCACGTCATCGCGATCGAGGCTCTGGGCGCGGCGCAGGGCCTCGAGCTGCGCGCTCCGCTGTCTCCCGGACCGGGCACCGCCGCGGCGCGCCGTTGGGTGCGCTCGCTCTCGGACGCGTTGGACGAGGACCGACCCTTGGCCGAGGACATCACCAAGGTCCGCGCCGAAACCGCGCGGGGGTCGCTCGTGGCTGCGGTGGAAGAAGAAGTAGGCGCGCTGGCCTGATGCCCGCCCGCGGGTTACGAGGCCGCGGGCACGAGCTCGTCGAGCAATGCACGCACCCGGCGGTCGATCTCGTCGCGGATCGATCGGACCTCGTCGATCGGCTTGCCGGCCGGGTCGGGGAGATCCCAGTCGAGATACCTCTTCCCGGGATAGACGGGGCAGGCGTCGCCGCAACCCATGGTGATGACGACGTCGGCGGCGCGCACCACCACGTCGGTGAGCGGCTTGGGGAACTCCCGGGTCATGTCCACGCCGATCTCGTCCATCGCCTCACTCACGCCCGCGTGGATCTCGTCCGCCGGGGCCGAGCCCGCCGATCGGACGTGCACACGGCCCTCGGCCGCACGGTCGAGCAGAGCAGCGGCCATCTGCGAGCGCCCGGCGTTGTGCACGCACACGAACAGGACCTCAGGAACCTCTTTCACGATCGCTCCTTGTGCTTGACCGGCGGCGCGCGGGCGTATGAATCCCCATCGACACCCTTCCCCACGGCTTGCATCGAGGGTAGCAGTGGGCTGGGCGCGCTCAGCGGCGGAGGCGCTCGGAGGCCCCCGGGGCGAGGTAGGCGAGGCGGCCTCCGCACACAACCGCCACCACCGGGTCGTGGTCGGGTCGGTACGGCACTGCGTCGAACGTGGGCGCGTCGAGGATGACGAGATCGGCGCGCGCGCCGGGCTCGATCCGGCCGGCCTCGCCGTCGAGGCCCAGAG
>JBHENN010000006.1:0-19599 GCA_046262015.1 Actinomycetota bacterium
GGCCGAGGGGGACCCGACGCTACCCCGCGCCCAGCTACGGCGCGCCGGAGGGACCGACGAGCCCCACCCGTCCCGCCGCGACGCGGTTGTGCGAGCGATGCCGACCCCGACCACCGCCCGCTTCCACCTCGTCGAAGCGACCGCCTTCCAGACCGACGCCCAAGAGGTCGGCGACCGCTTCCGCCAGGGCTACTCGGTGCTCCTCAACCTGCAGTCGGTCGCGAGCCGGGAGGAGCGGCAGCGCATCGTCGACTTCGCGAGCGGCCTCGCCTATGGGATGCAGGGCCATCTCAAGCCGGCGGGTGAGCGCGTCTACCTGCTCACCCCGCCCGGGGTCGAAGTCTCGGCGGACGAACCCCGCCGGTTCATGGAGGAGCGCGGCTTCTTCAACCAGGCGTGAACCTCCTGCTCGCGGTCGTCTGCTACGCACTGCAGGCGTACTTCATCATCTTGTTCCTGCGTTTCATCCTGTCGTGGGTCACGATGTTCTGGTCGCCGCCGCCCGCGCTGTCTCCCGCTCTCCGGGTCGTGTACGAGCTCACCGAGCCGGTGATGGCGTTCTTCCGCAGGTTCATCCCGCCCATCGGGGGGCTCGACCTCTCGCTGCTGGTCGTGTTCGTGATCCTGCAGGTCGCGATGGCGTCGATCGGCTGCTAAGGCGTCCCCGGAAAGCGCCGGGTCCTTCTGTCCTTCTGCGATACTGGCCCGATGGACCTGGGCGCCCGAGACATCCATGAGAAGCAGTTCAACGACGCGTGGCGCGGCTACAACCAGGAGGAGGTCGACGACTTCCTCGACAAGGTCGCAGAGGCGCTCGACCAGGCCCACCGGGAGAACGCGGCGCTCCACGACCGCGTCCGCGAGCTCGACCAGGTCCTGTCCACCAGCCGTGACACCGAGGAGATGCTGAAGAAGACCCTGGTCACGGCGCAACAGGCCGCCGAGGAGGCGATCGCCAGCGCCAAGGCGAAGGCCGAGCAGCTGATCGGGGAGGCCGAAGCGGCCGCCACCCGCGCCCAGCAGGAGTCCGAGGAGCGAGCCCGGACGATCGAGACCGAGCTCCGCCAGCGTCAGATCGAGGCCGGGCGGGAGCAGGCCGCGCTCAAGCGCGCGGTCGAGGAGCGGGTCGAGCGCCTGCGCGGCGTCGAATCCGAGCTGGTCCAGAAGCTCCGGCGGTTCCTCGGCGACCAGATGCGGGCTCTGGAAGAGATGGCGGGAGGTGGCGACTCCGAGTCCTCCCCGGCCAGTGCGGGCGCCGGCCCCCCTGCAGGCGTGTCTCCGGCCGGTTCTTCTACCGGTTCTCCTACCGGCCAACCGCCCGCCCGCCTCCCGGTGCCCGACGAGGGCCCGGCTGCGGTGGAACGCGGCGGGGTGGTCGCTGCTGCCCCACGGCGCGAGCCGGGTCCCGACGACACCGAGGAGACGCCCGCGATCGAACGCCGCGGTGTGCGCGGGCTGTTCGGTCGGGATCCCGTCCGCACTGAGCGGGACCAGGCATGATGACCGCGTTGATCGGCGCCTCGGTCCTTTTGATCGTGGGATCCGCCGTCGCCCTCGCGTTCGGCTGGGGCACGGCCGACCAGACCCTGATCTGGACCTCGATCGGCGCCAGCCTCGGCGCCGGTTTGTTGCTCGGGTTCGCGTGGTTCCGGACGCGCCGCGGCGAAGCCCAGCCGTCCTTCGCACCAGCCGCCGCGGCCTGGTCCCCGAGCGGGCTCGGCGGTGCCGGCGCGACGGGAGAGGCGGCGTCCGAGCGAACCGGCGAGGAAGACGTGCTGTTGGCGACGATGCAGCCCACCGGCCCGGACGCGACGGCCCGCGACGACACCGCGACAGGGGACGCCGCGGACGATGCCGCCCCGGCGACGGAGGCACCGGCACCGGCCGCAGCGAAGAAGACCCCGGCGAGGCCGCGGGCGAAAGCCAAGCCCAAGCCCAAGCCCAAGGCCAAGCCCGCTCCGGCCGACGCGGCCGCACGAGCCGCGGCCGAGGTCAGGACCACCCTCGGCCTCACCCAGGGCCGCGGCAGCACCGCCGCGGAGGGGTCGGCAACTGCCCCGACCAAGACGACCGCCGGCAAGACGCCCGCCCCGCGGAAGTCGACCGCCGGCAAGACGCCCGCCCCGACCAAGACGCCCGCCGGCAAGACGCCCGCCCCGAGCACGACGACCGCCGCCTCCACGGAGATCGTCGCCGTACCCGACCGCGGCAAGTTCCACCGCGCCGGGTGCCGGTTCGCCTCGGCGCAGGGTGCCGTCCCCATGACCAAGGCGACGGCGCGCCGCCGCGGCTACGCGCCGTGCGGGGTCTGCAAGCCGTAACCAGCGGCTCGCGCTGCACTCCCGGGGCCGGTTGGCCTCCGCGCCGCGGCGGGTCAGGCCGCCTCTAGGCGCGCCGGAGCGCCACCACCGCGGGGTGCTCGCCGAGGGTGACCTCGTGGCGCTCGACCTCGTCCGGAGGAACCTCTTGGAGCCGGGTCCGTACCGAGAGGACCTCCTCCGAGATGAACGCCTCATGCGTCCCCAGCGCGCCGGCGGCTACGTCCGACGCGGACGACAGCCACACCTCGATGCGATCCTCCACCGCGAGGCCGCTGGACCGGCGGAGCTCCTGGATCGCGCGCACGGCCTCACGGGCGACCCCCTCCGCGGCCAGATCGGGCGTGATGTCGAGGTCCAGCGCAACCCCGTGCGGCCCCTCCTGGGCGAGCGAGTACCCCTGCCGCCCCTCGACCCGGACCTCGAGATCGGCGGCGCTGAGGCGGATCGTCTCGCCATCGTCGAGGGTGAGCGCGGCGCCGTCCTCCGATTCCAGCGCGGCTACGAGAGCGCGCGCCTCGGCCGCCGCGACCGCGCGCGCGACCTCTTTCACACGCGGCCCGAAGCGGGGCCCGAGCTGCTTGAAGTTGACCTTGACCGAGTAGGTCACCAGCTCGTCGAGGCCCTTGGTGACCTCGAGCTCGCGCACGTTGAGCTCGTCCTTCACGATGTCCTCGAGCCCCATGAGTTCGGCGGCCTCGGCCGCCCGGACAACGACGAGGGCGCGCGCGAGCGGCTGTCGCACGCGGATCCCTGCGTCCGTGCGCGCCGCCCGTCCGAGCGCGACCAGCTTGCGCACGAGCGCCATCCTCGCCCGGAGACCGTCGTCGACACGGGTGCCGTCCGGCACCGGCCAGTCCTCGAGGTGGACCGAGGGCGACCCCGGCCCCATGAGGTTGCCGTGGATCTCCTCGGCCACGAACGGCGTGAACGGCGCCGACAGCTCGGCGGTCGTCGTGAGGCATTCCCACAGGGTCAGGAAGGCGGAGCGGGTGTCGCTCTCCTGCGCCGAGCGCCAGAAGCGCCGACGGGAGCGTCTCACGTACCAGTTGGAGAGATCATCGACGAAACGGTCGAGCCTGCGACCCGCCCGGGTCGCGTCGAACCCGTCCAGAGCGGCGGTCATCTCCCTGACGGTGTCGTCGAGCTCGGCGAGGACCCAGCGGTCCATCTCCGGGCGCTCCGACACCGGGATCGAGGTCGCTTGCGGGTCGAACCCCTCTAGCGACGCGTACGTGACCCAGAAGGAGTAGGTGTTCCACAAGGTGAGGAGGTACTTGCGGACCGACTCCTGGATCAGCCCGGCGGACAAGCGGCGCGGCGACCACGGCGTCCCGGACGTCAGCATGTACCAGCGAAGCGCGTCGGCACCCTGCTCGTTCAGGACCTCCCAGGGATCGACCGCGTTGCCGAGCGACTTCGACATCTTGCGCCCGTCGGCGTCGACGATCAGCCCGAGGCAGACCACGTTCCGGTAGGAGCTCTGGCCGCGGACCAGGGTGCCGATCGCGAGCAGCGTGTAGAACCAGCCGCGCGTCTGGTCGATGGCTTCGGAGATGAAGTCGGCGGGGAAGCGTTTCTCGAACAGCTCCTCGTTCTCGAACGGGTAATGCCACTGCGCGAACGGCATCGCTCCGGAGTCGAACCACGTGTCGATGACGCTGCTGACCCGGCGCGCCTCGGCGCCGCACTGCGGGCACGGCAGGACGATGTCGTCGACATAGGGGCGGTGGGGATCGAAGGCGGCGCCGAGCTCCCGCCCGCTCAGCTCGGCCAGCTCGGCGAACGAGCCGATGCAGGTCGCATGCTCCTGGGTGCACCGCCAGATGGGCAGCGGAGTGCCCCAGTAGCGGTCGCGCGACAATGACCAGTCGACGTTGTTCGCCAGCCAGTCGCCGAAGCGCCCGTGCTTGATCGTCGGGGGCTGCCAGTTGGTCTCCTCGTTGGACGCTTCGAGCTCGCGCCGGATCTGCGAGGTTCGGATGTACCAGTCCTTGCGGGCGAAATAGATGAGCGGCGTCCGGCACCGCCAACAGTGTGGATAGCTGTGCTCGTAGTTCTCCGAGCGGAACAACAGCCCGCGGCGCTCGAGGTCCTCGACGATCAGCGGGTCGGCGTCCTTGATCCACAGCCCGGCGAAGGCGCCCCCGTGGGGAGCGACCCGGCCGGAGCCGTCGATCATCTGGACGATCGGCAGCCGGTCGCGCTTGGCGACCTCCATATCGGCTTCGCCATAGGGAGCGAGGTGCACCAGGCCGGACCCGTCTTCGGTCGTGACGAAGTCCCCGGGGCGGACCCGGTGGCCGGCCTCGCTCGGATCCACGAACCCGAAGGGGGGTTCGTAGCGCCGGCCGAGCAGGTCCGCGCCGTGCATCTCCTGGACGACCTGGGTGTCCTCCCCGAGCAGCGCGGCGACGCGGTCACGGGCGAGGATCAGATAACGGCCGGGGAGGCCCGGGTCGGCGACCTTGACGTACCCGATCTCCGATCCCGCAGCCGCCGCCATATTGGACAGCAGGGTCCACGGGGTCGTGGTCCACACCAGTAGCGCTGTGTCCGGGTCGTCGACGAGCGGGAAGCGCACGTAGACCGACGGATCGGTCACCGTCCGGTAGGCGCCCGGCTGGTGCTGCTCGTGGTTGGACAGCGCGGTCTCGCAGCGGGGGCAGTAGGGGACGACCTTGAAGTCCTCCTCGAGCAGCCCCTTGTCCCAGATCTGCTTGAGGATCCACCACACGCTCTCGACGTACTCCGGCGACATCGTCCAGTAGGCGTCCCCGAGGTCGAGCCAGAAGCCGATGCGGGCGGTGAGCCGCTCCCAGTCGTCGACGTAGCGCTCCACCGAGGCGCGGCACCGCCGGGTGAACTCCTCGATCCCCATCTCTTCCTCGATCTGGCGCTTCTGGGTTATGCCCAGCTCCTTCTCGACCTCGATCTCCACCGGCAGCCCGTGGCAGTCCCAGCCGGCCTTGCGGTGGACGTAGTGGCCGGTCATCGACTGGAAGCGGCAGAAGAGGTCCTTGAAGACACGGGCTTCGACGTGATGGATCGCCGGCCGGCCGTTGGCCGTCGGAGGCCCCTCGTAGAAGACCCACTCGGGGGCGCCGGCCCGCTGCTCGAGTGACCGCCGGTAGGTCTCCTCGCGGCGCCAGCGGTCGAGGATGCGGCCCTCTAACTCGGGGAACGACACCTGGGGGTCTACCGTGCGATAGGCGGGCGATGGACCCGGCGCGCCGCCCGCCGGCGGGGACGGGCGGACACCGCCGGGGGGGCTCGACATGCCTGCAAAGATAGCCTGGGAGACCACCGCCGAGCCGCCGCCGGACCCCTCGTCGAGGCGCCCCGGAGGGCGGGTACCCGTGTGCTATCGTCCCGCGGCCATGACCCCGGCCAAGGGCAAGAAGACCGCGTCGAGCCCGGCCGCGCGTCGCAAGGCGACCGTGGCCGCGCGCTCCTCTACGTCTGGCGCTGCCACCGGCGCGTCCCGCAAGCCGGCCGCGGGCAAGGCCGCCTCCGGGAAGACCTCCGCCAAGAAGACGGCGGCTCGGAAGGCCTCCGGCGCCAAGACCCCGGCGAGGAAGACCCCGGCGAGGAAGACGCCCGCCCGGAAGAGCTCGTCCAGGAAGATCGCCGCCGCGAAGAGCCCGGCGAAGAAGAGCCCGGCGAAGAAGAGCCCGGCGAAGAAGAGCCCGGCGAAGAAGAGCCCGGCTAGGAAGAGCGCGGACCGCACCGGACGGGCCACCAAGCCCGCGGTCCGCGGCGGCGGGCGCCGCAAGGCCGCCGGGGGCCGGTCCTCTAGCTCGACCGCGACCAAGAAGGGCCGGGGGGCCGCCACCGCGTCCCCCAAGACCCCGGCCCCCAAGACCCCGTCCCCGAGCACGGCCGCTCGCAAGAAAGCCGCGGCCGCGTCGACCAAGCAGCCCACCGCCCCGTCGGGGACCCCGCGGCGCGCCGTCGACCGCAAGCCCCTGATCCGCCGGGGAGCGGCGGCGTCGGCCAAGACCCGTAGCCGGGCGCCGCGGCCCCTGAAGCTCGACAAGTCGGCGTTGAAGGGGGTCCGGGAGCGACTGGTCGCCGAGCTCGACAACCTCCGCGCCCGGATCGAGGACATCGACGAGACCGTCTTCCAGGGGACGCAGTCCGACGTGACCGGCGAGGCCGGCCTCGACGAGGCGTTCGCCGATGCCGGTACGGCCACCTTCGAGCGGGAGAGGGACCTGTCGATCCGCAACAACATCGGCGACCTCATCGACCAGATCACCCGCGCGATCGCTCGGATCGACGCAGGCACCTACGGGAGCTGCGAGCGGTGCGGCCAGCCGATCGATGGGGCGCGCCTCAAGGCCCTGCCCCACGCGCTGCTGTGCATGGATTGCAAGCGACGCGAAGAACGGGCTCGCTGATACCGCTTCGGCTCCTCGGCACCGCCGCGGCGGTCGTAGCGCTCGACCAGCTCACCAAATCGGCCGCCGTCGCCGCGCTGGCCGACGGGCCGATCGAGGTGATCCCGGGGGTACTGACCCTGCGACTCCACTCCAACACCGGCGGGGCGTTCGGGATCCTCCAGGGATATCCGGGTTTCTTCCTCGTCGCCACCGCGGTCGTGATGATCACGATTCTTCTCTGGGCGCGCCGGGTCGACGACCGGCGCCTGCTGATCCCCCTCGGGCTGGTCCTGGGCGGCGGCGGGGGCAACCTCGCCGACCGGCTCTTCCGGGGCGACCACCGTAGCGTCGTCGACTTCGTCGACCTTCACGTGTGGCCCTTGTTCAACGTCGCGGACGCGGCCATCGTCGCGGGAGTGGCGCTGATCTTTCTTCTCTCGGTGCGACCGCCCCGGGCCGGTACCCCCCACCGCGCCGACGATCCCCCCGAGCCGTCCTCTAACGGACCGTGACGACCGTGCGCTTCCACGCCGGCGAGGCCGAGACGGGGGAGCGGGTCGACGCCGCGCTGGCGCATCACGCCGGGATCGCTCGAGCCGCGGCTCAGCGCGCCCTGCGCACCGGGGCGGTGACGGTCAACCGGCTCCCGGCGCGCCCCAGCTACCGCCTGGTCCCCGGCGACGAGGTCGCCGGGGAGGTGGGGCCCGTCGTGGCCGAGCCGCCCGCGGGTGAAGACATCGCCGTCACGGTCCGTTACGAGGACGACCGGGTCCTGGTCGTGTCCAAGCCTGCCGGGCTCGTGACCCACCCCGCCGGAGGCCACGAGCGAGGGACCCTGGTCAACGCCCTGATCGGCCGGGGTGGACCCCTCTCCGGGACGGGCTCGGCCCGCCCGGGCATCGTCCACCGTCTCGACAAGGACACCTCCGGCTTGCTCCTGGTGGCCAAGGACGACGCCGCCCACGCCGCCCTCGTCGACGCACTCGCCCGGCGCGCCGTGACCCGTCGGTACCTCGCCCTCGTGCGGGGGTCGATGCCCGCGGGCTCGGGCACGATCGACGCCCCGGTGGGGCGCCACCCGGCGCGCCCTCGCCTCATGGCCGTGACGTCCGAGGGGAGACCCGCGGTCACGCACTACCGGGTCGCCGCGGAGCGCGGGGGAACCAGCTTGCTCGAGGTGATCCTCGAGACCGGCCGGACGCACCAGATAAGGGTGCACCTGGGCCATCTCGGCCATCCGATCCTCGGCGATGCGACCTACGGGGGCAAGACCGAGCTCGCCGTCCGATGGGGCGCCACGCGCCCGTTCCTGCACGCGTGGGCGCTGGCCTTCCCCCATCCCGACGGCGGGCGGGTGATCGAGGTGGCCGACCCCCTGCCTGTGGACCTCATCGCGGTGCTCGATCGTGCCGGCATCGAGCCTCCGGACCTCCCCACCCCCTAGGCACCGGGGGGCGCGGGCGTCCACAGCGGGTCCACAGGAACCGGGGGCTTGTTAGCCACAGGGCCCCCGGGGGAGGGTGTCGAGGCCGGGCGGAGACCTGCGTTCGGGCGGCCGGTCGCCGCGTTCGTGCAGGTGGGAGGGGCATGCTTGCGTACGGTCCGAGCCCGGGTGTAAGTAGAACGACACGGTTGTGATTCCCCTCTAGCCCTGGATCGGTCCCTGTGAGCTTCGTCCATCTGCACGCCCATACCGAGTACTCCATGCTCGACGGCGCGAGCCGGGTGAACGAGCTGTTCGCGGCCGCCGCCGACTACGGCATGCCGGCCTGCGCCATCACCGACCACGGCGTGATGTTCGGGGCGCTGGACTTCTACAAGGCGGGCGGGCGCGCCGGCGTGAAGCCGATCCTGGGGACCGAGGGCTACCTCTTCGGGGGCGACCGACGCGAGAAGCCGCCCCAGAGGGAGAACGGCGAGAAGACCTTCCACCTGACGCTGCTAGCGGCCGACGACCGCGGCTACGCCAACCTCGTGAAGATCTCGTCCAAGGCGTGGCTCGAAGGGCTCCACTACCACCCCCGGGCGGACTGGGAGCTGCTGGCGGCCCACTCGGAGGGGGTCATCTGCCTGTCGGGCTGCTTGTCGGCCGAGATCCCGCGCTTGATCGTGGCCGGAGACCTCCGCGGGGCGCGTGCCAAGGTCGCCCAGTACCGGGAGCTGTTCGGCGATCGCTTCTACCTCGAGCTCCAGGATCACGGGATCGCGGTCCAAGCACCGCTCAACGACGAGCTTGTCCGGATCGGGACGGAGATGGGGATCGGCTGGGTGGCGACCAACGACTCGCACTACACCCACAAGGACGACGCACGCGCCCACGAGGTCCTGTTGTGCATCAACACCGGCAGCGAGCTCTCCGACCCCAAGAGGTTCAAGTTCGACTCCGACGAGTTCTACCTGAAGCGCCCCGACCAGATGACCGCGGCGTTCGCCCGCTGGCCGGGGGCGTGCGAGACGACCCTGGAGGTGGCGGATCGGTGCTCCGTGGAGCTGTCGCTCGGTAACCTCCTACTGCCTCGCTTCGAGACACCCGGCGGCAAGGACCTCGACGTGTACCTGCGGGAGCTCGTCGCGCTCGGGCTGGGCGAGCGCTACGGGGCCGAGCAGGAGGAAGCTCGCCGGCGCGCCGACTACGAGCTCGCCGTGATCGCCGAGATGGGCTACCAGGGTTACTTCCTCGTCGTGCAGGACTTCGTGAACTGGGCGAAGCGGCAGGGGATCCGCGTCGGACCCGGCCGGGGTAGCGCGGCCGGGTCGGTGGTTTCGTACGCACTCGGCATCACCGAGCTGGACCCGATCCGCTACGACCTGATGTTCGAGCGGTTCCTCAACCCCGAGCGCGTTGCGATGCCGGACATCGACATCGACTTCGACGAGCGCCGGCGCGGCGACGTCATCCGGTACGTCGCGGACAAGTACGGCGACGACCGCGTCGCTCAGATCGTGACGTTCGGCACGATCAAGGGCAAGCAGGCGATCAAGGACGCGGCGCGCGTCCTGGGCTTCCCCTACACCGACGGCGACAGGCTCACGAAGATGTATCCGTCTCTGATCATGGGCCGGGACTCCGGGCTGCAGAGCGCGCTCGAGACATCACCGGAGCTGCGCGCCGCGTACGCCGACGGTGGCGCCGCGCGGCAGATCATCGACACCGCGCTCAAGATCGAGAACATCAAGCGGTCCGCCGGTATCCATGCCGCGGGCGTCGTGATCGGCCGCGACCCTCTCATCGAGCACGTCCCGCTGAAACGCGGGGACCACGGCGAGGTGGTCACGCAGTTCGACATGAACGGTGTCGAGGAGCTGGGGCTGCTCAAGATGGACTTCCTCGGGCTCCGCAACCTCACCGTGATCGATCTGGCCGTCGAGTACATCGCCGCGAACAAGGGCGTGAAGGTGGACGTCGACCACCTCGACTTCGACGACCCCAAGGTGTACGACCTCTTGCGCCGGGGGGAGGCCGACGGGGTGTTCCAGCTCGAGTCCGAGGGGATGCGGCGTCTCCTAGGGCAGCTCAAGCCTGACCGCTTCGAGCAGATCATGGCGCTGATAGCGCTCTACCGGCCGGGGCCGATGGAGCAGATCCCGGCCTACATCGAGCGAAAGAACGACCCGTCCAAGGTCACTTACCTCCATCCGTCCATCGAGGAGATCACGCGCGAGACCTACGGGGTGCTCGTGTACCAGGAGCAGATCGTGCTGATGCTCCAGAAGCTCGCCGGCTACTCGCCCGGCGAAGCGGACCTGGTGCGCAAGGCGATCGGCAAGAAGAAGCGCGACATCATGGCAGCCGAAGAGCCGCGCTTCATCACCGGCTGCCTGGGCGTCGGCCTCACCGAAGCCGAGGCGCGCAAGCTGTGGGGTCTGATCCAGCCGTTCGCCGATTACTCCTTCAACCGGGCGCACTCGGCCTGCTACGCGTACATCGCCTACCAGACCGCGTGGCTCAAGGCGCACTACCCGGTCGAGTACCTCGCCGCGCTGCTGACCTCGGTCAAGGACAACAAGGACGCCAAGCCGAAGTACCTCCACAGCGCGCGTCAGATGGGCATCCCGGTGCTGATCCCGGATGTCAACTCGTCAGACCGCGACTTCACCCCGGTGGGAGACTCGGTCCGCTTCGGGCTCTCGGCCGTACGGCACGTGGGCGAGGGCGTCGTCGAGCGGATCGTGGAGGCGCGCACGCGCAAGGGGCGGTTCGAGTCGTTCTACGATTTCTGCCGGAAGGTGGACTACACGTGCCTCAACAAGAAGACGATCGAGTCCCTGATCAAGGCGGGGGCGTTCGAGTCCCTCGGCCACACCCGCCGCGGGTTGCTGGAGGTGTTCGAGAGCATCTGCGGGGAGGTATCCGCGCAGCGCAAGCAGGAAGAGGCCGGCCAGTTCGATCTGTTCTCGTCGTCGGGGGCGGACGACGGCCGGCCCGTCCACCGCGAGACCCCGATCGGGCTGGAGGAGCATCCGCGCGAGCTCGTGCGTGCCCTCGAGAAGGAGGTACTGGGCCTCTACGTCTCGGATCACCCCTTGATGGGGGTGGAGGGCCTCTTGGCCCGCATGACCGACGTGACCATCGCGGCCCTCGCCGACCGCACTCCCGGCGAGTCGCTTGCGGTCGGCGGCATCGTCTCCGAAGTGGCCAAGAAGGTCACGCGCAGCGGCAGCATCATGCTGCTCGCCACGCTGGAGGACCTCGCCGGAGCGCGCGTCGAGGTGATCGTCTTCCCCACGACCTACGAGCAGTGCGCCGGCGCGCTCCGTCTGGACGCGATCCTCGTCGTCAAGGGACGCGTCGACCGCGACGCACGCGACGACTCGATCAAGCTGATCGCCCTGGAGGTGCACGAGCCCGACCTGGGTTCGGACCCACCGCTTGTGATCAACCTGCCGCTCGATTCGTGCACCCCCAAGGTGGTCGATGAGCTCAAGGACGTGCTGGCCAGCCATCCCGGCAGCACGCAGGTGTTCCTGCATCTCGGGCGCGGCCCCAAGACCACCGTCCTCCGTCTGGGAAGCCAGTTCCGCGTCAACACCGGCAACGGCCTGCACGCCGAGATCAAGGCGCTCCTCGGCCCCCGCGGCCTCCTGCGCGCGTAAGGCGCCGCAGCCGGTGCTGGAGGACCGCCGGCGGCTGCGGCGAGCGGGTGCCGCGCTGGCAACCGTCCTGCTGGTCGGGTCGTGCCGCGCCGCGGGCCCGGGAGGAGCGGCCGACCGTTCGAGCGCGCCGCCTCGAACCGAGCCGCCGGGGTCCGAGCCGTCCGGCTCCGGATCGGCCTTCGTGAACGGTGGGGATTGTCCGCCCGCGGCCGGGGATCGACTGCCCGGCCGGGCGGGGTGCGCGTCGACGGTGGTGGCCGTTGATGGGACCCTCGTCGTCTACGCCCTGGTAGACGCCGCGTCCCGTCCGCGGTCGTGGCGCGTGCGCCTCACCTCGGACGCCGGCGAGATCGACCGGCGCCTCGATGCCGGGAACGAGTACAGCTACCCGCGCGCGGTCGGTTCGTCCGACGTGGATGGCGACGGGCGTCAGGAGTGGTGGATCAAGGTGGCCGACTTCACCAGTCACGGCGCGCCGTGGTCGAGCCTCAACGTCTTCTTCGCGCGGCGAGATCGTCTCGTGCCGCTCACGTGGGACGGTCAACCGCTCGGGGTGAACTTCGGCGGCATCGCCCGTCTCGGAGAGGGGGCGGAGTGCCGCGGCGCGCGGCTCGTCCTCCTGCGCGCCGAGGCTCGAGACCGCAGGAACACGCGCTGGCGCACCTCGGAGCGGACCTTCAGCATCCACGGGACGAGGGCACGTCTCGAGTACCGCCGCCAAGGGCTGCTCGTGATCGAGGACTACAACGACCCCGACCTCGACCCGTACTACCGTGTCGACTGCGCCGCGTTCGTGCATCCGCCGCCGACCTGAGCGGAGCGCCCGACAGCGCACCCGGAGCGGCGGCCGCCCGCACCGCCGCGGCACCCGGAGCGGCGGCCGCCCGCACCGCCGCGGCACTCGGAGCGGCGGCCGCCCGCACTGCCGCGGCACGTGCGAGAGACTGGGCCGATGCCCTGCGCGCGGTGCGGCATGGTACAGAGCGACCCCGTGCGCGGCGCGGCTCCATGGGCGCGCGCCGTGGTCGGCGGCCGACAGATCCTGGTATGTCCCGGATGCCAGAGCGACGACCCCGCGTGGGCCGACGCGCTCGACCGCTGTCCGCGCTGCGACGGAACACGACTGTCGGTCGTCCTCGGCTCGGTCGTGTGCCGGGGATGCGCCCACGACTGGCCGGCCGAATAGTGTGACGCCATGCTCGAGGTGGTCGACGGACGGGATCGGACCGGGCCCGTGCCGGTGCCGCGGCCCTCGGTGGTCCACGGTCGCTCGGACCCCTACACCGAGGCGCGAGCGATCGTCGACGACGTGCGTCTGCGGGGCGACGAAGCCCTCATCGAGCACACCGCGCGCTACGACGACGTCCGACTGACGGTCGAGCGGCTCGTCGTCGACCCCGCGGAGCTGGACCGGGCGCGCCGCCTGGTCCAGCCGGAGCTGCTGGAGGCGCTCGAGGTGCTCGCCGCGCGGCTCACGTCCACCTGCGAGCGCCAGGTGCCCGAGACGTGGACCGAGCGGACCGGCGGCGACCTCGTGGGCGAGCTGGTGCGCCCCCTGCGGAGGGTCGGGGCCTACGTGCCGGGAGGGCGCGCCGCGTATCCCTCTACCGTCGTGATGGCCGCGGTCACCGCGCGGGTCGCCGGTGTGGGCGAGCTGGCGGTGGCGTCGCCCCCGCGTCCCGACGGGGAGCTGCCCGAGGCGGTCCTCGCGGCGTGCTCGGTGGCGGGCGTCACCGAGGTCTACCGGGTCGGCGGCGCGCACGCGATCGCAGCTCTGGCCTACGGGACCGAGACCGTGCGGCCGGTAGACAAGATCGTCGGGCCCGGCAACGTCTACGTCACCGCCGCGAAGCAGCTCGTTCGGACCTGGGTCGGGACCGACCTCGATGCGGGACCGACCGAGATCGCCGTGGTGGCCGACGGAGCTGCTCCTCCGGCGTTCGTTGCCGCCGACCTCCTTGCCCAGGCCGAGCACGGTCCGCATGGGAGCTACGTGCTCATCACGTGGTCCTCAGAGCTGCTCGACGCGGTCCAGGAGCAGCTCGCTCTGCAGCTCGGCCGCCACCGGCGCGCGGACGCGGTCGAGAACGCCCTCATCGAGGGGGGGCGGGCGGTCCTCGTACGCGACGCCGCCCACGCGCTCGAGACAGCGAATGCGTTCGCGCCCGAGCACCTCGAGCTGATGTTCGACGGCGCAGAAGAAGCTCTCGACGGGGTCCGCAACGCCGGGTCGGTGTTCGTCGGCGCGGGATCGCCGGCGTCGGTCGGCGATTACGTCGGCGGCACCAACCACGTCCTTCCGACGGCGGGGGCGGCGCGCTGGTCGTCCGGTCTCGGCGCGCCGGACTTCATGAAGCGGATCTATGTCTCGAGCTTCGGGTCCGCGACCTTGCGCGAGCTCGCGCCGCACGTAGACGCTCTGGCGGCGGCCGAGGGGCTCGACGCGCACGCCGGCGCGGTCGCGTTACGGCTCGGCGCGCCGGAGGGTGCGTAGATGGGAACGCATACCGTGCCGCCACTGAGCGTCCGCGCCGACCTCGCGGAGATCGAAGCGTACGTCTCGCCTCAGCGGCCCGCGCGCTTCCGCATGAACACGAACGAGTCGCCCTTCCCACCTCCCGCGGCGCTGGTGGACGAGGTCGCGGGCGAGATCCGCGACATCGCTCTGAACCGCTATCCGGATCGAGACGCGACCGGCTTGTTCGACGCGATCGCCCGGCACAACGACTGGCCGCGGCCGGGGCTGTGGGTCGCCAACGGGTCGAACGAGGTCTTCATGCACCTGTTCCTCGCGTTCGGCGGGCCCGAGCGATCGTCGATGACGTTCGAGCCCACCTACTCGCTGCACACGTTGATCCCCAGGATCGCAGGCACGAGGACGGTCCAGGTCGCGCGCACCGACGACTTCGCGATCGATGTCGATGCGGCCGTCGAGGCGATCGTCACGGACCGGCCCGAGATCGTCATCGTGTGCTCGCCCAACAACCCGACGGGTGACGTCGAGCCGCTCGGTGCGGTCGAGGCCTTGTTGGAGCACGCCCCCGGCATCGTCGTCGTGGACGAGGCCTACGCCGAGTTCGCGAGCCCAGACGAGAGCGTGCGCGGGTTGCTCGGCGAGCACCCCAACCTCGTGCTCACCAAGTCCTTCTCGAAGGCATGGCGTCTCGCCGGCGCTCGCATCGGCTACATGCTGGCGCATCCGTCGCTGGTGGCGGAGCTCGCCCGTGTGCGGTTGCCGTACCACCTCTCGGCGGTGACCCAGATCATCGGCGAGGCGGCGATCAGGCATTCCGACGAGACGCTCGAGCTCGCGCGCGCGATCGCACACGAGCGCGACCGGATCGCGGTCGAGCTGCAGGCCCTCGGCGTGCGGTCGTATCCGTCGCGCGCCAACTTCGTGCTGTTCGAGGTGGACGACGCCGCGGCGGTTTGGAGCGCGCTCCTGGCCCGCCAGGTCCTGGTCCGCAGCTACCCTGGCGCGCCGGGGCTCGAGCGTTGCTTGCGCGTCACCGCCGGTCTGCCGGAGGAGACGGACGCGTTCCTCGGCGCGATGGGCGAGGTGCTCGATGCCTGAACGGGAGGCGATCATCGAGCGCAGCACCGCCGAGACCGACATCCACGTAGGCCTGTGTCTCGACGGCGGTGATATCGCGGTCGAGACCGGGGTGCCGTTCTTCGACCACATGCTCCAGCAGGTCGCGCGCCACGGGCGCCTGGGGCTATCGATCCGGGCCCGGGGGGACCTCGAGGTCGACGCCCACCACACGGTCGAGGATGTCGGCATCGCCCTGGGCGAGGCCCTCGCCGCCGCCCTCGGCGACAAGCGCGGCGTCCAGCGGTACGGCGACGCCCTCGTCCCCATGGAAGAGTCGCTCGCGCAGGTGGCACTCGACCTCTCGGGGCGCGCCCTCCTCGTCTACGACGCCGTCATCCCGGCGTCGTCGATAGGACAGTTCGAGACCTCCCTCACCGAGGAGTTCCTCCAGGCGTTCGCTCGTGCGGCAGGCGTAACCCTGCACGTCACCCTTCTCCGGGGCAAGAACGCCCATCACGCGGTCGAGGCGATCTTCAAGGCGCTGGCGCGAGCGCTCGGCGCTGCGGTCGCGACCGACCCGCGCGCTCCGTCGTCGATCCCCTCGACCAAGGGGGTGTTGTGACCGGCCGGGAGAGCCGGTCGCGCGCCACGGCGCGCCGGCGATGAGGGTCGGGGTGGTGGACCACGGTATGGGCAACCTCAGGAGCGTGGCCAAGGCGCTGGAGGCGGCCGGCGCGGCGGTGACGGTCTCGGCCGACCGGCGCGAGCTCGAGGGTCAGGAGGCGCTGTGCGTCCCCGGCCAGGGGATCTTCGGCAGGGCGGTGACGAACCTGGATGCGGCCGGACTGGCCGGCTCGATCGCTGCGTGGATCGGGGACGACCGACCGTTCCTCGGCATCTGTCTCGGCTTGCAGATCCTGTTCGACGAGAGCGACGAGCGGGGACCGGTCGGGGGCCTGGGCATCCTGCCGGGCCGGGTCGTGCGACTGCGCGGCGGGCCCGGGGTGCCGGTGCCTCACATCGGCTGGAACACGGTCCTCGCCGACCTCGACCCGGGACCGGGTGGGGCGGACGGAGACCCTCCCTACTTCTATTTCGACCACTCCTATGCGGTCGAGCCTGCCGACCGCTCGATCGTGGCCGGGTGGTGCGATCACGGAGGGCGGTTCTGCGCGGCGGTCCGCCGCCGCTCTATCCTTGGCGTCCAGTTCCACCCGGAGAAGAGTGGCGCCGCCGGGATCGATCTCCTGAGAGGCTGGTTGGATGGCGCTACGCGTTCGTTCTGAGGACCGCTCGTGAGCTTCATCGTCTATCCCGCGGTGGACATCTCTGAGGGACGCTGCGTGCGGTTGCTCCAGGGGCGGTTCGGCTCCGAGACCGTCTACTCCGACGACCCCGTCAGGATCGCGCTGGGCTTCTCGTCGGCGGGAGCTCGCTGGCTTCACATCGTGGACCTCGACGGGGCTCGGACCGGGACCGCGGCGAACCGCGAGCTCGTCCTCGAGGTCGTGCGCCGGGCATCGTGCCCCGTGCAGGCCGGCGGCGGGGTGCGGACCGCCGACGATGTCGAGGAGCTGCTCGCGGCCGGGGCGAACCGCGTGGTCCTGGGGACCTTCGCCCTGGAAGACCCCGACGCCGCGCGCGCTGCCTGCCGCCGCTTCGGCGAACGCATCGTGGTCTCGCTCGACGCCCGGCGCGGTGAGGTGACCTCTCACGGCTGGACCGTGGGCACCGGGCTGCCTGTCACCGAGGCGGTGAGGATCTTCGAGGACGCCGGGGTATCGGCCTTCGTCTATACCGATGTCGGCCGGGACGGGACGATGTCGGGACCGGACGTCGACGGACTCACGCGCCTGGCGGAGACGACCGACCTGCCCGTCGTCGCCAGCGGGGGCATCTCGTCGCTCGACGACGTGCGCACGGTGGCCGCTCTGCGTCCGATCGGTATCGGCGGAGCGATCATCGGGCGCGCGCTCTACGAGCACAAGTTCGGCATCGGTGAGGCGATGCTCGCGGCCGACGAGGCCGCCGCCGGCAAGGCCCCGCTGCTCAGCGAGAGCTAGCCCTACCGGGGGTGCTGGCGAAACGCGTCATCTGCTGTCTCGACGTCGACCGCGGCCGGGTGGTGAAGGGCGTGCGGTTCGTCGAGCTGCGGGACGCGGGGGACCCCGTGGAGCTCGCTCATGCGTACGACGCCGAGGGGGCCGACGAGATCGTGTTCCTGGACATCACCGCCTCTCACGAAGGCCGGGCGATCATCCTGGACGTGGTCGCCCGCACCGCGGAGAGCGTGTTCATCCCGCTGACCGTCGGCGGGGGTGTCCGTTCGGTCGACGACGTGCGCGCTCTGCTCCGGGCCGGTGCCGACAAGGTGTCGATCAACACCGCCGCGGTCGAGCGGCCCGCGCTGATCGCGGACGCGGCCGCCGAGCTCGGCGCGCAGGCGATCGTCGTCGCGATAGATGCCCGCGCCCGCCGGGGCGGTGCCGGGGGCGGCTGGGAGGTCGTGGTATCCGGTGGCCGGCGGCCCACCGACCTCGACGCGGTCGCGTGGGCGGAGCGCGCGTGTGAGCTCGGTGCGGGCGAGATCCTGCTCACGTCCATGAACGCGGACGGCACCCGCGGGGGGTTCGATCTTCCGCTCACCCGCGCGGTGGCTGACGCCGTCCCCGTGCCCGTGATCGCATCCGGCGGGGCCGGCTCGGCTGAGGACATGGCCGATGCCGTCGACCCGCGCCGCGGCGGAGCGGACGCGGCCCTCGCAGCGTCGGTCTTCCACTTCGGAGACCTGTCCGTCATGGAGGTGAAAGAGGCCCTGGGAGCACGGGGGCTGCCCGTTAGGATGCCTCGCTCATGACCACCTTCCTCCTGCTCGACGACGCTCTCCGCAGCCCCGAGGTGCGTCACGAGGTCGGCGAGCCGGTTATGGATCCGGTCGGCTTCATCGAGCACGAGGGCAAGCGGATCGTCGTCGGCGGCGTCCTCGAGCGAGCGCTGTTCGAGGCGCGCGAGGACGTGGTCGACGAGTTCTGGGACGTGGCGTCGTTCGGACGGGGGGACCTCGTCAAGGACCCGACGTTCCCCGAGGCGAACATCCTGCCGGAGCTGGTGGCGCGCGCTCTCGAGAAGCTGGGCGTGAGCGAGGCGGTCGTACCGGCGTCGTTCCACCTCCTCGCCGGCGATTACCTGCGCGCGCGGGGTCTACGCCTCGTGGTCGACGCCGAGGGGTGGGCGCACCGGCGGCGGGTCAAGACCCCGGCCGAGCTGGAGGGAACCGAGCGGGCTCAGCGGGCCGCCGAGCTTGCGATGCTCACCGCCGCCCGGATGCTGCGCGACGCCGAGCCGTCCGGCCTCGGCGAGTTGCGCTTCGAGGGCGAGCTCCTTACCGCGGAGTGGATCCGGGAGGCGATGGTCGGCGAGCTGACCACCCAGGGGGCCGACTGCGAGCAGATCCTGGTGCACTCGGGAGATGCGTGCTTGAGGGGCCACGACCCGGGGACCGGCCCGATCCTCGCGGATCGCTCGTGCATCATCGACTGCTTCCCGCGCGACCGGCGGTCGGGCGCCCACTCGGATATGACGCGCACATTCGTGCCCGGTACGCCGTCGGACGAGCTGGTCCGGCTGCACGCCCGCTGCCGGGAGGCGCTATCGATCGCGTTCGACGCGTTACGTCCCGGACGCAGCGACGCGTTCGGGGAGGTCGCGCGCTTCTTCGCGTCGCACGGCTACCCGACCCAGATCACCCACGAGGACGATGGCCCGTTGCAGGAGGGTTTCCTCCACTCGCTCGGCCACGGGGTCGGCCTCGAGGTCCACGAGAAGCCGTGGATGGGACGCCGCTCGGACGAGCTCGTCGCCGGGGACGTGGTCGCGGTCGAGCCGGGGCTGTACTTCGCCGGGGTCGGGGGGGTGCGGCTGGAGGACACCGTCGTCGTGACCGAGGACGGGGTCGAGCACTTCACCGACCCTTATCCCTACGACCTCCAGCCCTGAGATGGGTCCCGACGACCTGAGCTACGACGACCGGGGTCTCGCGCCGGCGATCGTGCAGGACGCCCATACCCGTGAGGTCCTGATGGTCGCGTGGGTGGACGCGGAGGCCGTGCGGCGCACGCAGGGCACGGGCACCACCTGGTTCTGGAGCCGGTCGCGGGGCGAGTACTGGAACAAGGGTGCAACCTCGGGATCCACCCAGAAGGTGGTGGACCTGCGCTACGACTGCGACGCCGATGCGCTGCTGATGATCGTGGAACCGGCGGGTCCC
>JBHENN010000007.1:0-25824 GCA_046262015.1 Actinomycetota bacterium
GATATGGAGAGAGCGGCTCTGACTATCTTTCCAACAGGAGCACGATCTTCCGGGCCGCGTTCGGCGTGAGAGAAAACCACATTCCCGTCACGGCCGAGGACGAAATCGCCTCCTAGTTGTCGCCGGTCCTGCTGGGCGCGCAAACGAGGGAATCGGCCATGGAGAGCGAAGCCGAGATAAGGCCGCAGTACTTGGGGGTGAAGGTAAGTCCGGAGCAGCCCTGCCCGGCCCAGATCGAGCGCACGATAGGCGGCGCGCTCCTCATCTCCCAGGAAAGCAAACGGACTCTCGAGTCGATGCTTCATGTCGCGGAGCGCCTCGATGTCGTCGAAGCCAATGACGAAAACTTCGAGGAACGACTTGGGATTCTTGAATGGCAGCTTCTCCCTGCTCTTGGTTATGAGGCGCGAACCCCCACGTTGGAACGAAGACTTGCTAGAGACCCGGAGTTCTTCGTTGAGGTTTTGTCGTTGCTATATCGGCCGAAGAATTCAGAGGAACCCCGTGAGGTCCCTGAGCATGTTGCGAGCAGCGCGTGGCGGTTACTGCACGAGTGGAGAATCGTTCCAGGTAGCGATGAGCGGCTGGCAGAGATAGACGAAGTGCATTTGGGCGATTGGCTTGCACGAGCGCAGGAGTTGCTTGACGCCGCGGACCGGAAGGCGATTGGTGAAATCCATATCGGTCATGTCTTCTCGCACTCCCGTGAAGATCAAGATCAGACCTGGCCCTCGCGTCCTGTACGGGATGCCATAGAACGTCTCGCGAGCTCGGAAATCGAGGACGGTCTAGCGACCCAGATTTACAACAACCGCGGAGTCACCTCACGCGGGCTGTTAGAGGGGGGCGCTCAGGAGCGGGATCTCGTTAACTACTATCGGAGGAAGGCGGAGCTGATACGCGATGGATGGCCTCGGACGGCTGCTGTGCTTATGAGCGTTGCCGCGGGCTACGAGTCGGATGCCCGCCGAAACGACGCTGAGTCAGAGCGATGGAGGGAAGGCCTCGCCTAGCGCTCTTCGCGTTCCACATTTGTTCCACGTTGTGCAGTCCCGCTGGTCCATTCGAGTCCATTGGGGTCCACAACGGTTGCGGAGTCCCATGCCCCGTCCCGTCGCGTTTGCGCAGGCCAGAGGACATGTGCTGAAGGGCTGACTCATAATCTGTTGGTCAGCGCATCGGGTCGTGCGTGGGGGTGCTTAGCGGGAGATGCACCTCCCTCTAAATGAGGTGCCGCGGTAGGTCTTCACTTGTCGCCATTCCTCCGAACGTTGGAAACTCCATAGCGAAAGAAACGTCCCCCCGGGATCGGCAGGCCCTCCACACCGATCCCCTGGGAGGGCCGTCTCAGGTCGCTTGCCGGCCACGTTTTTCTTGAACGTGGCCCCAGCTTTGAACGCCGGCACCTTGGTGGCCTTGACCTTGATCTCCTCACCCGTCCGCGATTCCGAGCGGTTCGGGCAGAACGGGCCCGTCGCTCGAAGGTCCCGACTCCGCAGTAGGTGCGACCCAGACACGCCGCAGAGATCTAGTGCCGTGATTGCTGGACCTCGCCCACCTCGTATGAGCGATATCGACGACATCAGGGTGATGGCCGCGGACATTCTGTGGATAGCGTCGCTGCGCGTCACCATCCCGTTCCACCAAATAGTGGAGAGCGTCAACCGCCGATGCAGCCCACAGCAGCAGTCCCGTAGCGACGCCGGGTGTTCTTGCATCCCACTCGTTCACCGTAGTAGTCGGCTCGGACCTCCAGGCGTACGTACCCACCAATTGATCCTTCGGTTGACCAGAACACGCCGACTGCTCATTCCGCCAGCAGGAGGGGGATCCAGCGGGAAGGGTCCGGCCCGGTAACTCCCGAGCCTCCCGGTCCCGTACGATGGGAGCCGGGACGAGTTTCCAGATTGGGAGTCAGGAGCCGCATCCCCACTTTCGTCCGCCTAGCGGTTCCTGGCTCCCAACCTGGCCACTCGTTGCTGAGCCGGCCACTCGAGCCGGCCATCCGAGCACCGGTTCGTCCGGCCGGCCCTCGCCTCGAAGTTCTCCGCCCCGACTCGAAAATCCTCTATTTAGGTGTGGTTGCCCCCGACTAGGATGAGCCCCGCCATGCCGACGCCACCGCTCCAGACTGCTGCCGAGCGGCTCGACGACCAGCGGGTCCGGGTGCGCGTGGAGGTCCCCGAGGAGGCGCTCAAGCCGGCGGTGGACGCCGTCTATCGCCGGTGGGCCAACGAGATCAAGGTGCCGGGCTTCCGCAAGGGCAAGGTTCCTCGCCCGATGATCGACGCCCGCGTGGGCGAGGGCGCCGTGCGGGAGGAAGCCTTGCGGGACGCGCTCCCCGAGCTGTACCGGGAGGCGCTGCGAGCCGAGGACATCCAGGCGATCGCGCCGCCCGACATCGAGGTGGTGGAGTTCGAGGCAGGCTCGCCGCTGGTCTTCGAGGCAACGGTCGACGTGCGTCCCGAGATCGACCTCCCCGATCTGTCTTCGATCAAGGTCGACGCTCCGTCCACCGAGGTGACCGACGAGGAGATGGCCGCGCAGCTCGATCGCTTGCGCGACCGCTTCGCCGAGCTCGAGACCGCGAGCCGCGAGGCGCGCCGCGGGGATTTCGTGTTGATCGACCTCCAGGGTTTCCGCCACGGCGAGCCGGTCGAGGGCGCTAGTGCGCCCGACTACCTCTACGAGGTGGGTTCGAGATCGGGCCCGCCCAAGCTGGATGCAGAGCTCGAGGGCGCCCGCGCCGGAGCGATCCTCAAGTTCAACGACCGTGTCGTCCTCGGCCACGACCACGACCACTCGGGCGGCGATGACCACGATCACGTCCACGAGGCCGAAGAGATCTCCTTCAGCGTGCTCGTCAAAGAGGTGAAGGCCAAGAAGCTGCCGCCGCTGGATGACGACTTCGCCAAGACCGCCGGGGAGTTCGAGACGCTGGAAGACCTCAAGGAGGACCTGCGAACCCGTCTGTCGCAGGTGAAGGCCCGCCTTGCGGCCGACGAGCTGCGCCAGCTCGTGCTCGCGGCGCTGGTCGACGCGGTCCCCTTCCCGGCCCCCGAGAAGCTGGTCGAGACCGAGTTCGAGCACCGCCTCGGGATCTTCGAGGAGGACCTTCGCAAGGCAGGCCTCACGATGTCGGAGTACGGGCGGCAGGCGCAGCTGACCGAGCTGGAGATCCGCCGGGACATCCGCGCCCAGGTCGAGCGGTCGGTCCGGGCCGAGCTCCTCCTCGAAGAGATCGCCCGCCGGGAAGAGGTCGAGGTCACCGAGGCCGACATCGGGCAGGAGGTGGCGCTGGCGGCGGCACGCGCCGGCAAGGAGCCGAAGGAGGTCGCCGAGAGCCTCATGGCCTCGGGCGGGCTGGGGGATATGGCGGCGGGCATCATGCGGCGGAAGGCGCTGGACCGGGTCGTCGAGGCGGCAGATGTCAGCGGACGGGTACCCGCTGATGCATAGTGGTCCCTTGTGACGTCGTTTGGAGGCAGGTCGTTTGGAGGCAGGTCGATGAGCCACGAGATGTATCGCGGGTACCTGGTTCCGATGGTCATAGAGCAGACCAGCCGGGGCGAGCGCTCCTTCGACATCTACTCGCGGCTGCTCAAAGAGCGCATCGTCATGCTCGGCACGCCGATCGACGATCAGATCGCGAACCTCATCGTCGCCCAGCTCTTACATCTCGAGTCCGAGGACCCCGACAAGGACATCAACCTCTACATCAACTCGCCCGGCGGTCAGGTCTACGCGGGGATGGCGATCTACGACACGATGCAGTACATCAAGCCCGACGTCTCGACGATCTGCGTGGGGATGGCTATGTCGATGGGGGCCGTCCTGTTGTGCGGCGGCGCGCCGAAGAAACGGTTCGCGCTGCCGAACTCGAAGATCATGATCCACCAGGGGTCCGCGGGTTTCTCGGGCACGCCCACGGACATCGACATCCAGGCACGCGAGGTCCTGGCGCTCCGCAAGAGGATGGCCGAGATCATCTCCGAGCACACCGGTCAGTCCGTCGAGCAGGTCGAGAAGGACATCGATCGCGACCGGTTCATGACCGCCGAGGAATCCAAGGCCTACGGTATCCTCGACGACGTGCTGTCCAGCCGGAGCCTGGCTGAGAAGACCCAGGGCATGGCCCTGCAGGGGGAGCCCGCGCGGCTCCTAGAGAAGGAAGCCGAAGGCTCTCCCGAGCCGCAGGTCTAAGGGGGATAGCGGGTGCCCAAGTTCGGTGACGGCGGCGACCTACTGAAGTGCAGCTTCTGCGGCAAGTCGCAGAAGCAGGTCAAGAAGCTGATCGCCGGGCCGGGCGTCTACATCTGCGACGAGTGCATCGACCTCTGTAACGAGATCATCGAAGAGGAGCTCGCCGAGACCCCCGAGCTTAAGCTCGAAGACCTTCCCAAGCCCAAGGAGATCTACGAGTTCCTCAACGATTACATCGTCGGGCAGGAGCAAGCCAAGAAGGTCCTGTCGGTAGCGGTCTACAACCATTACAAGCGCATCCAGGTCGGGTCCCAAGCGGACGGCGAGGTCGAGCTCGCCAAGTCCAATATCGTCCTTCTGGGGCCAACCGGCTGCGGTAAGACGCTGCTCGCGCAGACCCTCGCCCGCATGCTCAACGTCCCGTTTGCGATCGCCGACGCGACCGCGCTAACGGAAGCGGGTTACGTCGGTGAAGACGTCGAGAACATCCTCCTCAAGCTGATCCAGGCCGCGGACTACGACGTCAAACGGGCGGAGACGGGGATCATCTACATCGACGAGGTCGACAAGATCGCACGCAAGTCCGAGAACCCGTCCATCACCCGGGACGTATCCGGCGAGGGCGTGCAGCAAGCTCTCCTCAAGATCCTCGAGGGCACGACCGCCTCGGTCCCACCTCAGGGGGGACGCAAGCACCCCCACCAGGAGTTCATCCAGATCGACACGACGAACGTCCTCTTCATCTGCGGGGGTGCGTTCGCCGGGCTCGAGAAGATCATCGAAGGCCGCATCGGCCGCAAGGGCGTCGGGTTCGGCGCCGATGTGCGCAAGATGGAAGAGAAGGACCTCGGCCAGATCCTCGAGAACGTGCTGCCCGAAGACCTCCTCAAGTACGGGCTGATCCCCGAGTTCGTCGGTCGTCTGCCGGTCCTCACGCACGTCCACAACCTCGACAAGGACGCGCTCGTCAAGATCCTGACCGAGCCCAAGAACGCCCTGATCAAGCAGTACCGGAGGTTCTTCGAGTTCGACGGCGTCGAGCTCGAGTTCAGCGACGACGCGCTGGAGGCCGTAGCCGAGCAGTCGATGCTGCGCGGAACCGGCGCACGCGGGCTCAGAGCGATCCTCGAAGAGGTGCTCCTCAACGTGATGTACGACCTTCCCAGCCGCGAGGACGTGGGCAAGTGCCTGATCACCCGCGAGGTCGTGCTCGAGAAGGTCAATCCGACGCTGGTGCCGCGCAAGGCGCGCGCGGAGCGCCCGGCGCGCGGGGAACGCTCCGCCTAGCGCTTCCCGGTCCGGCCGCGGTGGGATTCCTCCGCGTTCTCCTAGGATGAGGGGGCTCGATCCCCTGGTGGTCTTGGAGGTGGCGTGAGGAAGCAGCTCGCGATCGTGGTCGCCGGCGTCGTGGTCGCCGGAGGTGCCGCGGCCTACGTGGCCACGCGCTACACGGCAGCTCCGGACGACGAGGCGATCGCCTACGTGCCGAAGGACGCCGCGGTCTACGCGACCGTGTTCATCGAGCCGTCCAGGTCCCAGCGGTCGAAGATCGACTCGATCTTGAAGAAGGTGCCCAAGATCGACTCCCTCGAAGAGGCCAAGGACGAGCTGGTGAGCCTGCTCGACCCCGAGCTCGAGAAGATCGGGCTCGACTACGAGAGCGACGTCGAACCGTGGCTCGGCGGACAGGCGGCCTTCTTCCTGCTCGCTCCCGACGAGAGCGGACAGGAGGAGCCCGAGGACGGCGCCGCGCTGCTGGCGACCGACGACCCG
The DNA here is from genome assembly GCA_046262015.1 of Actinomycetota bacterium. Lineage (GTDB taxonomy): Bacteria > Actinomycetota > CADDZG01 > CADDZG01 > WHSQ01 > JBHENN01. The sequence goes on from JBHENN010000007.1 coordinate 5,977, forward strand.
GACGCGGCGAACGCCGCGATCGACAAGGCGCTCGAGCACGAGGGCGTCACGGACCGGCTCGAGGACGCCACCCACGAGGGGGTCGACTACCGGATCGAGCCCGACGAGGACACGGCGTTCGGGTTCATCGGCGACTTCCTCGTTGTCGGCAACGAGACCGGGTTCAAGGCTGCGGTCGATGCGTCCACCGGCGAGAGCCTCGCCGACAACGCGAGCTTCCGCGCTGCGATCGAGCCCCTCGCCGACGATCAGGTCGCCCTCACCTACCTCGACTCCGAGCGGTTGATCGAGTCGTTCCAGACGTTCGGGCCGGGGCTGCCCGAGGCCAACCTCCAGGGCCTCGAGACGTTCGGCGCGACCGGGCAGGTCGCGTTCGGCTTGCACGCAGAGGACGAAGCGGTCGTGTTCGAGTCGTCCTCGCAGGTGCCCGACGAGGGCCCCCTTGCCGAGGTGATCGAGGGCTACGACGACGACGGAGGGATCATCGGCGACCTGCCGGGCGACGCCTGGCTCGCCGCCAGCTTCCAGGACTCGGGCTCGACGTTGTCGAGCATCCTCGAGGCGCTGTCCGAGGTGGTGCCCGAGTTCGACCGGACCCAGATCGAGTCGATGTTCCGCGCCGAGACGGGGCTCGATCTGAACGACGACGTCCTCTCGTGGATGGGCGACGCGGGCTTCTTCCTGCAGGGGACCAACCTCCAGGAGATCGGCGGAGGCCTGGTGATCGAATCCTCCGACGCGGACAAGACCGAAGCGGTGGTCGACAAGCTCGAGAGCTTCGTTCCGACAGCGGGTCTGCAGGCGGACCCCCTCGAAAGGGGCGGCCTGACCGGGTTCTCCGTGCAAGGCCCGGGGATGCCGGCGCCCGTGAACGTTCTCGGAGGCGAGCGTCTGATCGCCGCGTACGGAGATCGCGCGACCGATGCCGCGATCGGGACCGACGCGCGGCTGCGCGACAGCGAGGCGTTCGGCGCCGCGTCGGGAGGCCTGGGCGATGGCTACTCCGCGGTGCTCTACCTCGAGGGCGAAGGCCTGGTCGAGATCATCGAGGCGGGGATGAGCTTCAGCGGGGCTACGGACCCGACCTACGAGGAAGAGGTGAAGCCCTATCTCGACCATCTCGCCTACGTGGTGGTCGGTTTCAAGGTCGACGACGACACGCTCGTGCAGCGTTTCGTCGTCGGCGCCCGATGACCGGGTCCACTCCGGAGATGCGCGCCGCGGAGGAACGCTGGCGCGCCTCCTGGGACGAGCAGGGGATATACGAGTACGACCCCAGCCGCGGGCGCGCCGAGACATTCGTCGTGGACACTCCGCCGCCCACGGTGAGCGGCTCGCTGCACATCGGGCATTGCATGTCGTACACCCACACGGACCTGATGGTGCGCTACCGGCGCATGCGCGGCGACAACGTCTTCTATCCCATGGGTTGGGACGACAACGGTCTTGCCACGGAGCGACGGGTGCAGAACGTTCTAAACGTGCGATGCGACCCTTCGATCCCGTACGACCCGGACCTGTCGCTGGAGCCGGGGGGAGAAGGTGGCGCCGTTGCCATCTCGCGTCGCAACTTCATCGAAGCGTGCGACCTGATCGTCGGCGAGGACGAGAAGAAGTTCAAGGAGCTGTTCCGCCGCCTCGGTCTCTCGGTCGACTGGCGGTTCACGTACGCGACGATCGACGAGCGCGCGCGCTACGTCAGCCAGGCCTCGTTCCTGCGGCTGCTGGAGGCGGGAGAGGCCGAGCTGCGCGAGGCCCCGACGATGTGGGACGTGGACTACCAGACGGCGGTCGCGCAGGCAGAGGTCGAGGACCGGGAGCGGGCCGGCACGTTCCACCGGATCCGTTTCGGGGTGCAGGGGGGTGACGGTTTCGCGATCGCCACCACCCGTCCGGAGCTGCTGCCCGCGTGCATCGCCGTCGTCGCCCATCCCGACGACGCGCGCTACCGCGATCTGATCGGACGGAACGCGGTGACCCCGTTATTCGGCGCGCCGGTGCCGATCATGGCCGACGAGTCGGCCGACCCGGAGAAGGGCACGGGGATCCTGATGGTGTGCACCTTCGGCGACGCGGCCGACGTCGAGAAGTGGCGCGCCATGCACGTTCCCGCCCGTGAGGTCATCGGACGAGACGGACGGCTGCGTTCGGCGCCGTGGGGCAGTGACCACTGGGAGTCTGTCGACGCCGACGCGGCGCGCCGTCACCACGACGACCTGGCCGGGCTCTCGGTGAACCAGGCGCGCCGGGCGATCGTCGACATGCTGGACGCCTCGGGAGCGCTGGAGGGGGATCCCCAGCCCACCCAACAGGTCGTCAAGTTCTACGAGCGAGGCGAGCGCCCGCTCGAGTTCGTCGTCAGTCGCCAGTGGTTCATCAAGATCCTCGACAAGAAGCAGCAGCTGCTCGAGCAGGGACGGAAGATCGAGTGGCACCCGGTCATCATGCGCAAGCGCTACGAGGATTGGGTCGAGGGGCTCAACCAAGACTGGAGTACGAGCCGGCAGCGCTACTTCGGCGTGCCGATCCCGGTCTGGTACCGGGTTGCGGCCGACGGCAGCATCGATCACTCGCAGGTCATCGTCCCGGACAGCGGGACCCTGCCGGTGGACCCCACGAGTGAGCCCGCGCCCGGGTTCTCCGAGGACCAGCGCGGCCGCCCCGGAGGCTTCAGTGGGGACCCGGACGTGTTCGATACGTGGGCGACGTCGTCTCTGTCCCCCTTGATCGCGTCCGGCTGGCCGGACGACAAGACCCGTCACGAGGCCCTCTATCCCAACGACCTGCGCCCGCAGGCGCACGAGATCATCCGGACCTGGGCCTTCTACACGATCACGCGGTCATGGCTCGAGTCGCGGACGATCCCGTGGAAGCACATCGCGATCTCCGGCTTCGTGGTCGATCCGGACCGCAAGAAGATGTCGAAGTCGAAGGGCAACGTCGTCCTCCCCACCGACGTCCTCGACGAGTTCGGTTCCGACGCGGTGCGCTATTGGGCTGCCTCGGCGCGCCTCGGGGTAGACACCACGTACGACCCCAACGTTCTCAGGGAGGGCAAGAGGCTCGCGACCAAGATCCGCAACGCGGCCCGCCTCGTATCGGGTTACGAAGGAGAGCGGGGCGCGACGACACATCCCCTCGACCGCGCCCTCATCGCTCGGTTGGCCGCGGTCCTTCAGGAAGCCACTTCGAGATGGGACTCGTGGGAGCACGCCGGCGCGCTGGCCGCCACCGAGACCTGGTTCTGGTCGGACTACTGCGACAACTACCTCGAGCTCACCAAGGCGCGCGCCTATGCCGGAGACCCGTCTGCGCTGGGAACCCTGGACAGAGCGCTCCGGGTGGTCCTCAGGATGTTCGCTCCGGTCCTGCCGTATGCGACCGAAGAGGTCTGGCAGACGGCGACCGGAGGCGGTCCCTCGATCCACGTGACGCCGTGGCCGCTGCCGGATGAGCTGGAGGACGGGGTTGACGAGGGCTCGTTCGACGCTGCCGTCGAGGTGCTGACCCAGATCAGGCGCGCCAAATCGGAGGCGAAGGTGTCGATGCGCGCTCCGGTCGAGCACCTGCAGGTGAGAGGGCCACAGGCGGGGATCGAGGCGCTGTCTCTCGTCATCGACGACGTCACGGCCACCGGCGCCGTAGACGTGCACGAGGTTGCGGTAGACGATTCCAGCGACGGGCTGAGCGCCGTCGTGCGCCTCGCGTCTTCGGGCGTCGGACCGCGCTGATGCCGTCCACGAGCTATCGGGACGCAGTGCGCTATCTCGACGCCCTCGGCATCGACGCCATGAAGTCCATGGCCCCGAGCTTGCACCGCATGGAGGCCGTCGCCGACGTGCTCGCTCATCCGGAGCGATCGCTCCCCGCGATCCATGTCACGGGGACCAACGGCAAGACGACGACTGCCCGCGTCGTGGCGTCCCTCCTCGAGGCAACGGGCCTATCGGTGGCGACCTTCACCTCTCCCCATCTCCAGGCGGTGAACGAACGCATCAACGTAGGTGGGTGTCCCCTCGACGAGGAGGAGTTCGCAGCGGCGTTCGACGCGGTGCTGCCCTACGTGAAGCTGGCGGAGTCCGAGCTAGGCGAGCGTCTCACGTACTTCGAGGTGCTCACCGCGATGTTCTTCATGCAAGCGTCCGAGAGGGCCGGTGTAGCCGTTGTCGAGGTTGGCCTGGGCGGCCGGTGGGACGCGACGAACATCGTGGACGCGCCGGTGTCCATCGTCACCAACGTGGCCGTCGATCACGCCGCGCTCCTGGGCGCCGATCGCGTGACGATCGCGCGCGAGAAGGTAGGGATCATCAAGCAGGGAGCAGCCGTGGTGACCGCGGAGCGGGCGCCGGACGTCCTGGACGTCATCGAGCGGGAGGCGGATCAGCGGGGGGCGACGGTCGCCCGGATCGACCGGGACTTCTCGGTGACGGCGAACGACGTGGCCGTGGGCGGGCGGCTGTTGTCGGTCACCACGAGCGCGGGCGAGTACAGCGATCTGTACGTTCCTCTTCACGGCCCCCACCAGGGTCCCAACGTCGCAGTGGCGCTCGAGGCGGTTACCCGCTTCCTTGCCAAGCCGCTCGACCAAGACCTCGTCGCGGAGGGCCTTGCCGGGGTGGAGGTGCCGGGGCGGCTCGAGACGATCCGTCTCGAGGACCGCAGCGTGGTGCTGGACGTGGCGCACAATCCCGACGGGATGGCTGCGCTCGTTCGGGCGCTCGCAGGGGCGTTCGCGTTCGAGAGGGTCGTCGCCGTCTTCGGCGCTCTCGACGACAAGGACCATGCCGGGATGCTGTCCGAGCTGGCGCGCCTGCCCGTCCGCCTGATCCTCACGCAGCCGCGGAATGACCGGGCGGTGCCGGTGGCGGCGCTGGCGCGCGCCGCCGACGCGCAGGGCTTGGCTCACGAGGAGAGACCCGACGTCCCGAGCGCGCTCGAGGCGGCGCTGGCAGACGACGATCCCGGCGCGCTCCCGGTCGTGACCGGAAGCCATTACGTCGTCGGCGAAGCCCGTACCCACCTGCTGCAGCGCGCCTGACGCCCCCGCCGCCACGTCCCGGAGGTGCGCGGCCGTATCTCCGGGGTCTCGGCGATACGCGCGGGCTCTCAGCCGAAGAAGAGATTGACCTCGCGTTCGGCGGACTCCGGTGAGTCCGATCCGTGCACGATGTTCTCTCCGATCGTCGTTGCGAAGTCGGCTCGGATCGAGCCCGGCGCGGCGTCGGCGGGGTCGGTGGCGCCCATCAACCGGCGCATCCCCGCGACGGCATCGGGCCCTTCGACCACCATCGCCAGTACGGGTCCCGAAGTGATGAACGACACGAGCTCGCCGAAGAAGGGCCGTTCGATGTGCTCGGCGTAGTGCTTGTGGGCGAGGGACTCGTCCATCGTGAAGAGCCTCATCTCCCGGATCTGGTAACCCTTGGCCTCGATCCGCCCGACGACCTCTCCGATCAGCCGGCGTTTGACCCCGTCGGGCTTGACCATGACGAACGTCCTCTGCAGCTCGGGCACTCGCACCTCCTGGAAGTGGCGAGCGGTCAAGCTAGCAGCAACTCCCTCAGCCCCCGCGTCGGGCCTGGCACTACAAGCTCGGGTCCGGCTTGGCCCTGCCGAGCGCCAAGGCCACCTGCTCGACGAGCTCGTCGGATCGGTGCTGGAGGTCGTACCAGGTGAACCGCAAGACGCGCAGCCGGGCGAGGATGAGCCCGTTCTGCCGGGCAAGGTCCTCTTGCCACCTCCGCCGCCCCCCGTGGTAGCGGTAACCGTCGACCTCGATCACGAGGTCGTGATCCGGGTAGAAGAGGTCGACCCGTGCCACGCGCCCCCCGGGCACTGCGATCCTGCGCTGCTTCTGCGGAAGCGGCAGCCCCGCGCGTCGCAGGAGGCGGTAGAGATCGGACTCGGGGACGCTCTCACACGGCCGGTAGCCGGCGGGTCGCTCGTCGAGAAGCCTCCTGAGGACTCTGGTACCGGCGCGTCCCCGGCCGCACACGTTGCGCAGCTCCCACCTACAGACGGCCAGCTTCGTCAGCCCGCGTCGAAGCGCATCGTCGAGAGCGTCCTCGACCAGCTCGACGGGAGCAACCCCGGCGAGATCGACCAGGGTGCGTGTCGGGCTCGTGACCGAGATGCCGTCGATGGTCGAACGCTCCGCCGCATGCAACTCCCCGATCTGATGGACCACCACGTCCGCATCCGCGCGCCGCCGCCGGGTCGTAGAGACCTCGATGACGCCCCGCGGGACCTGCGGGAAGCGCCACAGCGCGGCTGCGCAGCGGTGTGACGCGACCGCGCCCGGGCCTGCGTAGAGCACCCCGACCATGACCCGCTGCATCCAGGTGTCCGGCGAGCCGGCCCACGTGTACACGCCGGGCGCGGCGCGGTGGAGCCGCCCCGAGCGGACCGCCCGGGCGACGGCAGAGCGAGACACACCTCGTTCGCACGCTTGCACGATGCCGATCGCGCCGTGCTGGCGCGCCGCTAGGTCCGCGAGAGACGAGACCCCCGATGCTGCCTCGGCCGAGCGACGAGAAGTGCTCACGGAGCGATCGAAGCACGGGCTTGTGACGGTTCCCTGCGCCACCTCTGGACCCGGGCAAGCACGTTCTGTGGTCGATGTGGTGCGGATACCGACACGGAACGACCCCGGAATGGAGCGGGGCGAGGGGCGAGCCGCGGGCAGCCCGCCGGCGCTGGCGGCAGCGTCCGACAGCGTCCGACCTAGTTGCAGGAGTGTCATTCGGGCGCCTCGGGGGCGGAGGCGTCGTCTCGGCTACTCTTGCTGTCGACTAGTCGCCAACCGCACGCCATCAAACGTCTCAGGAGCACACATGGACAACATGTTCCAGGTCATCGGTAGGGACATGGCCGTCGACCTCGGCACCGCCAACACGCTCGTCTACGTCCGCGGGCGGGGCATCGTGCTGAACGAGCCGTCGGTGGTCGCCATCAACACCAAGAGCGGGGCGATCCTGGCCGTCGGATCCGAGGCCAAGCGCATGATCGGCCGCACCCCGTCGCACATCGTCGCGATCCGGCCCCTGAAGGACGGGGTCATCGCGGACTTCGACGTGACCGAGAAGATGCTCCGCTACTTCATCCAGAAGGTCCACAAGCGCGCGTTCCTCGCCAAGCCCCGGGTCGTCGTGTGCGTGCCCTCGGGCATCACGGGGGTCGAGCAGCGCGCGGTGGAGGAGGCAACGATCTCCGCCGGGGCGCGCAGCGCGTTCATCATCGAGGAGCCGATGGCGGCAGCGATCGGCGCCGGGCTCCCCGTCCACGAGCCCACCGGCAACATGGTCGTCGACATCGGCGGAGGCACGACGGAGGTCGCCGTCGTCTCCCTCGGGGGCATCGTCACCAGCCAGTCGATCCGCATCGGCGGCGACGAGCTTGACGACGCGATCATCAACTACATCAAGAAGGAGTACTCCCTGATGCTGGGGGAGCGCACCGCCGAAGAGATCAAGATGAAGATCGCGTCGGCGTTCCCGATGCCCGACGAGCAGGCCGCCGAGATCCGCGGCAGGGATCTGGTCACCGGTCTGCCCAAGACGATCATGGTGACCGCCGAGGAGATCCGGCGCGCGATCGAGGAGCCGGTCAACGCGATCGTCGACGCGGTCAAGAACACCCTCGACAAGACCCCTCCCGAGCTCGCCGCCGACATCATGGACAAGGGCATCGTCCTCGCCGGGGGCGGTTCTCTCCTGAAGGGGCTCGACGAGCGGCTGAAGCACGAGACCGGGATGCCTATCCACATCGCCGAGGACCCCCTCCTCGCGGTGGCGATCGGCTCGGGGAAGTGCCTCGAAGAGTTCGAGGCGCTCAAACGGGTCCTGATCTCCTCCACGCGCCACAACCGCTAGGAGGGCCGCCACCCAGGTGGCCCGGAGGCCCCAGGCAGCGCCCGACCAGGGCGCTTAGCCCCAGATCCGGTCCGCGACGGGCTACCATGAGCGGGCAGGGTGGCTCCGGCCGCCCCCCATCTTCGCAGCGAAGGGTTTCGAGACGATGCACCGGCGAACCGGGCGCGGACGGGTGATCTTGCTCGTCTTCCTCGCCTTGTCCATAGCCATCATCACCCTGGACTTCCGCCAGGAGCCCGGGGGACCCCTGCAGAGGGTGAAGGACATCTCCGCCACGATCGTGGCTCCGATCCAGCGGGGTCTCACGAGCGTCGCCCGGCCGGTCGGCGACTTCTTCTCGTCCCTGGGGGAGCTGTCGAGCCTGCGCACCCAGAACTCCGAGCTGAAGGCGGAGCTCGCCGACCTCGAGGCACGGGCGACCCAGGCGGAGTCGCTCGAGGACGAGAACCGCGAGCTCAGCGAGCTGCTGGGTCTCGAGGAGTCGTGGGCCGCTCAGCCGCGCGTGGCCGCCGCGGTGATCGCCTCGGGGCCCTCGAACTACAAGTGGACGGTCTTCATCGACAAGGGGACGTCGGACGGAGTGGCGTCCGACATGGCGGTCATCTCGAACGACGGCCTCGTCGGCAAGGTGCTCTCGGCGCAAGCGCACGTCTCGTCGGTGCTCCTGCTGATCGATCCCAACGCTGCGGCCGGAGCGAGGCTGGACCCACTGGGAGGGCTCGGCCCGCGCGGCGTCGTGAAGGGCAACGGCGGAGACGAGATGCTCTCCCTCGGGCTGATCGGCACGCGCCGTGAGGTCGAGGAAGGCGATGAGGTGGTGACGTCGGGGTACGACGGCGGCATCTTCCCACCGGACATCCCGATCGGTATCGTCGCCGGCGTCGCGGGGGACACGGCCAACCTGCAGCAGGAGATCGAGGTCGACCCGCACGTCGACTTCACCTCCCTCGACTACGTCTACGTCCTGACCGAGAGCGGGTCCCGGTTGAGCCTCCGGGACGGCAAGTGATGGCGGTGGCGGCCAAGCCGGCGCGCGGCCTCGGACCTCTGAGCGACATCGGGCTGGGCCGGATCGGCGCGATCGCCGCGTTGGTTCTCACGGCCCTGACCGTGCAGTCGACGCTGCTGGCCCAGGCGACCCTGCTCGGGGTCATACCGCAGCTCGTGCTCGTGGTCGTCGTCGCCCTCGCTTATCTCGACGGCGAACGGGTCGGCGTGGTGTCGGGGTTCGCAGGAGGCCTGCTTCAGGACCTGCTCCTGCCACAGTCGGTGATCGGGTTGACGGCGCTCGTCTACGTCATGGTCGCCTATGCCGTCGGTGTGCTGCGCCAGTACTCGACCTCCCAGGCCGTGTGGGCGCCGGTGATCGCGGTCGCGCTCGCAACGGCCGCGGCCGAGGCCGGGTACGCGGTGCTGGCGATCGTGCTCGGCCAGCGCTGGGTGGGCCTTGCGTTCACCGCGAAGGTGGTCGCTCTAGTGATCCTGTACAACACCCTGTTGACCCCATTCGTGTTCCCCCTGGTGCGGCGCATCGCCGACCGGTTCCGCCCCGAGAGGGTCTACCGGTGGTGACCCGGGACCGCCCGGGCGGGATCGATCGCTCCAAGCTGCGCCTCGTGGTGCTCGGGGTGCTCATCACGGGGACGTTCGTCCTTCTGTTCTCGCGCCTTTGGTTCCTGCAGGTGCTCGCATCCGACGACTACCTCCAGCTCGCTAAGGAAAACCGGGTGCGCCGGGTCGAGTCCGAGCCGGCCCGCGGGCTGATCCTCGATCGCAACGGAACCGTCCTGGTGGAGAACAAGAAGTCGATCGCGGTGGCGCTGGACCGCGAGCTGATCGAGCGCCCGGTGCGCAAGCACCGCGTCCTCCGCAAGCTCGCCCGGTTGCTGGACATCCCCAAGAAGGAGCTGAACGAGGCGCTCACCGACGGGACGGTCTCGCCCTACAAGCCGGTGGCCGTAGCCACCGATGTCAGCAAGGACGCAGCGACCTATATCGATGAGAACCCAGAGGACTTCCCCGGGGCGACGATCGAGCTGCTGCCGCTGCGTCGCTACCCCCAGAAGGACCTCGCCGCGCACGTGCTCGGCTACGTCAACGAGATCTCCGCCGAGGACCTCGAGTCGTCCCATTTCAAGGACGCGCGGCCGGCGTATGCCCAGGGCGACGTCGTGGGCAAGGACGGCGTCGAGTACAGCTACGACCGCTGGCTGCGCGGCGCGCCGGCCGTTCGGCGCGTGATCGTCAACTCCGCCGGGGACGTTGTGCGGTCCGACCCGGTCGAGGACGGCGACGAAGGCGCCAACCTCCACCTGTCACTCGACGCCGGCATCCAGGACCTCGCGCAGCGCGCCCTGGCCGCCGGCATCGAGGCTGCGCGGGGGGCGTACCAGGCCCCCGGTGGCGCGGTCGTCGTGCTGGACCCGAACGACGGAGCGGTGCGGGCGCTGGCGAGCTATCCCACCTACGACCCCCGCATCGCGGCGGACGGCTTCACCACCAAGGAGTTCGCCAACCTCGGGAGCAAGACGCCCAACAACCCGGACGACGACGCCCTGTTCAACCGGTCGATCGCCGGACAGCGGCAGCCGGGCTCGACCTTCAAGGTGGTGACCGCCGGCGCCGCGCAGGCCACCGGCGTCGCGGATCCGTATACCCAGCTCGACTGTCCGGGCGCGACCTACTATCCGCCCGACCGTCCGTTCGGCGCTCAGCTGTTCCGCAACTGGACGTCGGCCCACTTCGGCTCGATCGGCTTCGAGCGGTCGCTCGAGATCTCGTGCAACACCTTCTATTACGAGCTCGGGTGGCGGATGGAGACCGCGTTCGGGCCCAGCTTCAGCGCCGGGGGCGACGGATCGGAGAGGTTCCAGAAGTATGTGCGGACCGCCGGCTTCGGCCATGACACGGGGATCGACCTCCCTAACGAGAAGAGCGGTGTCGTGCCCGATGTGGCCTGGTGCAAGGCCAACGAGGACATCGGCTACTGCCCCGACGGATGGCTGCCGGGCTACACGATCAACATGGCGATCGGCCAGGGCGACCTCGTGGTCACCCCGCTGCAGATGGCCGTCACCTACGCCGCGATCGCCAACGGAGGGACGGTGTACGAGCCTCGGTTGGCCGAGTCGCTGACGAGGACCGACGAGAGGGAGAACGAGCAGACCGTCCGGTCGATCGAGCCGAAGGTCGCGGCGCGCCTCGCGCTCGACGCCGCCGAGCTCGACGTCATACAGGAGGGCCTCGTGGATGTGATCGCGGGCGCCGACGGAACCGCGCGCGGTGCGTTCGCAGGCTTCCCCCTCAACGCCTACCCGATCGCCGGAAAGACCGGCACCGCACAGCTCGATGAGGCCGGCGAACTGAACGACGCATGGTTCGTGTCTTACGGGCCGGCCGATTCCGCCGAGTACGTGATCGCGGTCTACGTCGAGAAGGCGGGCCACGGCGGCGAGACCGCGGCGCCCATCGCGCGCCAGATATGGGAGGGCATCTTCGGCATCGACAAGGACACGAACGTCCGTCTCGGACAGGACTTCTCGGGCTGATGCGCGCCGAAGGGTTGTTCGGGGAAGCGGTCGACCGCATCGGCGGCGAACCCATCTCGGCGCGCATGGCGCGCAGGGCCCCGATCCGCCACGTCGACCCGACCCTTCTCATGGTCACCCTTCTGCTGGGCGTCTTCGGCGCTCTCATGATCTTCTCCGCCACCGCGCCCAAGCAGGAAGAGGCTGGTCTGGATCCGAGCTCGTTCCTCAAACGGCAGGTCGCGTACCTCGTGGTCGGCGGGATCCTGATGATCGCCATGAGCCTGTTCGACTACCGCTACCTCCGCAGCTTCGCCCCCTTCGTCTACGGCGCGACCTTGCTCGCACTCGTGGTCGTGCTGACCCCTCTGGGCGACGTCCAATCCGGGGCGCGCCGCTGGATCGACTTCGGGGTGTTCCAGGCGCAGCCCTCGGAGCTCGCCAAGATCGCCGTGATCGTGGTGCTGGCGGCCTACCTCGCCGAGCGCAAGGGCGAGGTCACCGCGGCGAAGGACGTGACGATCTGCTGCGGGCTGGTGCTCGTACCCATGGCGCTGATCTTCCTCGAACCCGACCTCGGGACCGCGGGTGTGTTCGTCGCGCTCGCCGGCGCGCTGCTGCTCGTGGGCGGGGCGCGTCTCCGGCACTTCCTGGTGCTGGGGGCGGCGTCCGCTGTCGGGATCTTCGCCGTCCTCCAGTTCGGGCTCCTGCAGGACTATCAGATTGAACGATGGACCGCGTTCCTCGATCCGAACCCGGACGTGCGATCCGTCGGGTACAACCTCACCCAATCGAAGATCGCGATCGGGTCGGGCGGGCTCCGGGGCAAGGGGCTCAACGGAGAGGACACGCAGACGTCGCTCGACTTCGTCCCCGAGCAACATACCGACTTCATCTTCACCGCGGTCGGCGAGCAGCTCGGTTTCATCGGATCGGCCACCTTGCTCGGGTTGTTCGCGTTCCTGATATGGCGCGCCTTGCGCATCTCGGCGCTGGCTCGTGACCTGTTCGGGACGCTGCTGGCGGCGGGGATCGCAGGTCTGTGGGCGTTCCAGCTCTTCGTCAACATCGGGATGACGATGGGCATCATGCCGATCACGGGTATCCCGTTGCCTTTCATGTCGTTCGGAGGATCCAGTCTGATGACCAACTTCATCGCCGTGGGTGTGCTGCTGAACATCCACATGAGGCGTTTCGTATGACCGCCGAGAGAGCGGCCCGTCCGCGGGAGAAGGCTCCGGACAGGGCGACCTTCCAATCCACCGAAGTGGATGACGCTGCCGAGGTTGAAGAGTCCACAGCGGTCGCGGGTAGCCCCTCCCGAACGCGCCGCCGCCGCTCCCGCCGCAGATCTCCGCGCGGCGCACGTCCGTCGGTCGAGCGGGTCATGCTCGTGCACGGTGCGCTCGGCTCGACGCAGATGGCCGTGTTGGAGAAGGGCCGCATCGTCGAGCACTACGTGGCCGGAGCCGAAGACCTGTCGTACGTCGGGAACGTGTACCTGGGCAAGGTGCAGAACGTCCTGCCGGGCATGGAGGCGTGTTTCATCGACATCGGCGAGGCCCGCAACGGCGTGCTGTACGCGGGGGACGTCGGCATCGCCGGCGACGAGACGGACGAGATCCCGCGTATCGAGACCGTGTTGAAGGCCGGTCAATCGATCCTCGTTCAGGTGACCAAGGACCCCATGCGCGCCAAGGGAGCGCGGCTGACCGCCTTGGTGTCGCTCGCGGGACGGCATCTCGTTCTGGTACCGAACGCGCGCTCGCTGGGGGTGTCTCGGCGGCTCTCAGACGACGAACGAGCCCGGTTGCGCGACATCGCCCAAAGGCTCCGTCCCGAGGACCACGGCTTGATCGTCCGAACCGTCGCCGAGGGAGCCGCGCCGGAGGACCTCGAACGCGATCTGGCGCGACTCCTCGAGGCATGGACCGAGGTCGAGCGGCGGTCGAAGACCGTCAAGGCGCCGGCCCTTCTCTACTCCGAGCCCGAGCTGGAGCTGCGCGTGATCCGCGACCTGTTCAATCGCGACATCTCTCGGTGCATCGTGGACGACCGCGCGCTCGAGTCCAAGCTGCGTGACTACATCCGCGCGACGACCCCCGAGCTAGATCCCCGTCTGGAGCTGTACGAGGGCGAGCTGCCGGTCTTCGAGGAGTACCGCGTGCTCGAGCAGATCCGCAAGTCGCTCGATCGGAGGGTGTGGCTGCCGTCGGGAGGTCACATCGTGATCGACCGAACCGAAGCGATGACCGTCGTGGACGTCAACACGGGAAAGTTCGTGGGCCGGTCGAATCTCGAGGAGACCGTGTTCCGGACCAACAAAGAGGCCGCCGTCGAGATCGGCCGTCAGCTGCGTCTGCGGGACATCGGCGGAATCATCGTCATCGACTTCATCGATATGGAGGACGCCTCCAACCGGGAAGAGCTGCTGCGCGTGTTCCGGGCCGAGCTCGAGCACGATCGAACCAGGACCCAGCTGTTCGACATCTCACCTCTCGGGCTGGTCCAGATGACGCGGAAGAACGTTTCGGCCGGCATCGTGGAGATCTTCTCCGACCCGTGCCCCACCTGCGAGGGACGAGGGATCCTCATCCACGACGTCGATTGAGCGCTCGGCGCGGCCGGCCTGCTATCCTGGACCGGCCCTCCATCGGGGGCGCGATCTCTCCTCCAAGGAGCTCAAGGTGTACGCGATCATCCGCGCGGGCGGGAAGCAGTACAAGGTGGCCGAGGGCGACGTGATCGAGGTCGAGCGCGTCAAGGACGCGTCCGGCACGATCGAGTTCACCCCTCTGCTCGTGGTGGACGACGGGGGTGCGACGACGTCCGAGAAGCAGAGCCTGGCTCGGGCCCGGGTGCGCGCCACGGTCGTGGGCGATTCCAAGGGCCCCAAGATCGAGGTCATGAAGTTCCGCAACAAGACCGGTTACCGCCGCCACACCGGACACCGTCAGAAGTACACGACCGTACAGATATCGGGGATCGAGCTCACTCCGTCGGGGAAGTCCCGATCCTCTCGCACGAAGGAAGGCACGAGCGATGGCACATAAGAAGGGCGCCGCCTCGTCGCGTAACGGCCGCGACTCGGAGTCCAAGCGACTCGGGGTGAAGGCGTACGGAGGCGAGGCCGTGAAGCCGGGCGTGATCATCGTCCGCCAGCGCGGGACCAAGGTGCATCCGGGCATGAACGTCAAGAAGGGCGGCGACGACACCCTGTTCGCGACGGCGGAGGGAAAGGTCACCTTCCACCGCCTGCGCGGACGGAAGGTGGTCAGCGTGCTGAACGATGGTTAGCGGCCGCACTCCGTAGACCCGCTAACCCTCGTTCGCCGGCAGGGCCGTCGCTCACCGGCACGTCCCCTGCATCCAGCCGCCACGTATCCAGAGAGGCGCCATGGCGTTCGTCGATGAAGCCACGATCGAGGTTGCGGCGGGAGCCGGCGGCAACGGCATCGTCGCCTTCCATCACGAGCCGTACAAACCCGACGGAGGTCCGGACGGGGGCGACGGCGGCGACGGCGGCAGTGTGATCCTGAGGGCCGACACCTCGGTCGCTACCCTGCTCGACGTGCGCGACCATCCGCACGTAAAGGCAGATCGCGGGATGCACGGTCAGGGCAAGCGCAGACACGGCGCCCGCGGTAAGGACCGGGTCGTTTTGGTTCCGCCGGGCACGGTCGTTCATGACGAAGACGGCGTGCTCATCGCCGACCTCGCGTCCCCCGGGATCGAGGTGGTCGTCGCTCGCGGCGGTCGCGGCGGTCGCGGCAACGCGCGCTTCGCCACGTCGACGCGCCGAGCGCCGGCGTTCGCGGAGAACGGCGAGCCGGGCGAAGCCCGGCGACTGCGTCTGGAGCTCCGTCTTCTCGCCGACGTTGGTCTGATCGGGTTCCCCAACGCGGGTAAGTCCACGTTGATAGCGCGGATCTCGGCGGCGCGCCCCAAGATAGGCGACTACCCATTCACGACCCTCACGCCGAACCTCGGAGTGGTGACCCACGAGGGGGGCTCTTACGTGGTGGCGGATATCCCCGGGCTCGTTCCCGGTGCGCACCTCGGCAAGGGTCTGGGAGACAGGTTCTTGAGGCACATCCGGCGCGCCGCCGTCCTGGTGTTCGTCGTCGACCTGGCCGCGTCCGAGCGCGACCCTGCTCTCGACGTCGACGTGTTGCGCGGCGAGCTCGAGGCATTCGACGCGGAGCTCGCGGCACGTCCCTCGCTCATAGTCCTCAACAAGATCGACGCGGCGCGCGAACGCTTAGAGGACGTCCGGCGCCGCGTCCCGCAAGGGCTCGCGATCTCGGCCGTGACCGGAGCCGGCGTCGACGCGCTGCTCTACGAGCTCGTCGCGACGGTATCCGCGGCTCGCGCCGACGCGCCCCATCCGCTGTCGTACGTGCGCACGGTCGTGCGTGACGAGCCCATCACCGTGGCGAGGGAAGGGCCCGCCTGGCGGGTCCGTGGGAGGCGCCCGGAGCGGGCCGTCGCCACGACCGACATGGACAACGACGACGCCGTCGTCCGTCTGCAACGTCGCTTGAGGTCGATGGGCGTGGAGCGCAGCCTCGACCGGGCGGGCGCGAAGGAAGGCGATGAGGTGTGGATCGGGTCCGTCTCGTTCGAGTTCCAGCCCGACCTCGAGGCCGCGCCGGAGTGACCGTGGGTGCGCGACAGACGCCTTTTCCGGGTCGGGTGCCTCGGTTTCGGGTTAGCTAGAGGCATGAGCGAAGAGCGGGCGCTCCTTACCCGGCTGGGAGTGATGGGGGGGACCTTCGATCCGATACATCTCGGTCACCTGGTCGCAGCTTCCCAGGCCCTGCACGCGTTCCGTCTCGACCGGGTGCTGTTCGTTCCCGCGGCTCGGCCGTGGCAGAAGACCTCTCCTACCGATCCCGAAGACCGGATGCTGATGACGATGCTCGCGGCCGCGACCCACCCGGCCTTCGCGGTGTCCCGCATGGAGATCGACCGGCGGGGTCCGACCTACACGCTCGATACGCTCACGATGCTGCGTCGGGTGATGGGCGAGGAAACGCAACTTTTCTTCATCCTCGGCGCCGACGCCCTGGCGAACCTGGGGACCTGGGATCGCGTCGACGGGCTCGCCAAGGTAGCCGAGATGATCGCCGTAGCGCGCCCCGGTTACGACCTCGAGACGATCGAGCTCGATCCGTCGTGGCCGAGGGTCAACGTCCTGGACATGCCTCAGCTCGACATCTCCGCAACGGCGATCCGCGCCGCGGTCCGGGCCGGGAGACCGATCGACTATCTGGTCCCCCACGACGTCGCCGACTACATCCGGACGAAGGGGCTGTACGTCGGCAGGGGAGAGGGCCGGCGTGCCTCTTAGCGGCCGGCACAGCCGCCGCCGACCGCGGCGCGCCGGGCCCGGCCCCGAGACCGAGCCCACGGCGGAAGCTCCTGCCGAGGTGGGCCCGCGCCGGGCGGCCCTGCGCACCCGCAAGAAGAGCCTGCGCCGGCGGCGCGCCGGAGAGACCCTCGTCGCCGGGCTTGTGGTGACGGGCCTCGTGACCGGGGGCGTGCTGCTGGCGGCGCGCCGCGACGACCCGCCCGGGGCCCGGCCCAGCCCGGTGGAGTCGCCGGAGGGACCCGACGAGGTGACCACCCTGTTGGTCTACGGCACCCGGGAGCGGGCTCCCGATGCGGGTGCGGTGTGGATGGTGCTCCTCACTCTGGACGGCGAGACGGGCAAGGGGTCGGTCGTCTACATCCCCTCCCACACCGCGGTCGACGTTCCCGGCCGGGGTCTGCAGGGAGTGGGGGAGTCCTTGGGGACGGGGGGCGCGCCGCTACTGTTGCTTAGCGCGGAGAACCTCTTGTCGGTCTCGATCGACCGCTACCTCGAGCTCTCCGATAAGGACGCGCAGGTGCTGCTGGGAGCCCTCGGCCCCCTGACCGTCGACGTCCCGGCCGAGGTGCGGGTGCGCGCCGGCAAGGATCGCGCCGAGCTCCTCTTCGGCGACGGACGCCAGCAGCTTCCGGCATCGTTCCTGGTAGAGCTGCTCTACACCCTGGGGATCGAGGGCGACGACGTCGAGCTGGGTACGCGCCACCTCGCCTTCTGGGACGCGTTGATCAAGGAGTATCGGGACGCTCCCGAGGCGCTGGCTCGCGCAGTATCTGCGTCGGGTGGTGCGCTCGCGGAGTCCGATGCCGCGGTGGACCGCCACGCCCGTTTCTTCGCCGCGCTCGCGGCGGTGCCGTCGCCGGACCTGACGATCGCAGCGCTGCCCGTGGACCAGGTCAGCGTCGGGGGGAGTCAGCTGTACGCGATCGACCGGGACGAGCTCACCTCGTTCCTCGCGGAGACGGTCGGCGAGGGCGCCGGCCGTCCAACCGAAGAGACCCGCGTGCAGCTTCTCAACGGCAACGGCGTCCCCGGGATAGGCCAGCAGGCGGCTCGCCGGCTGGTCGGACACGGTTTCCGCATCTTCTTGTCCGGCAATGCGTCGCGTCTCGACCACGAGACGACCCTGATCATCACCTACGACGACTCGCCCCAGGGCCAGGCGCTGGCAGAGCGAGCCAGGGAGCTGCTGGGGGTCGGCGAGGTGCAGGTTTCGGCCCAGCAGCAAGGTATCGTGGACCTAACCATCGTCATCGGAGAGGATTTTCTGCGAACCCGTTGAGCGAGACCAAAGAGCTGGATCTAGAGCTTGTCAGGGAGGCCGCCGAGGCGGCCGCATCCAAGAAAGCCGATCGCATAGCCATCCTCGACGTCTCCGAGCAGCTGGTCATCACCGATCACTTCGTCATCTGCAGCGGCAACACCGAGCGCCAGGTGCGCACGATCGCGGACGAGGTGGAACGCCGGTTGGCCGAGGCTCGCCGGGTGAAGCCTTTCCGGCGGGAGGGAGAGCGGGAGGCCCGGTGGGTGCTGCTCGATTACGTCGACTTCGTCGTGCACGTGTTCCACAGGGACGAACGCGACTACTACGACCTCGAGCGGCTGTGGAGCGACGCCCCGGTGGTGCCGTTCGAGGAGGGTTGGGAGGAGCGGGATGAGCCAGCCGCGGCGGAGGCGACGTAAGAGGCGCAGAGGATCGGGCGCCTCCGCTCAGTCCCACGGCGCCGGAGGCGGACAGCCGCAAACCCAGGAGCCCCGCAAGGCGGGAGCCGGCGCGCCCGGCACGCGCCGGCGCGCGCGCCGCCGCGGTCGTTCCGGCGCGCCGGCATCGGGGCGTGGATCGCCCAAGTCGTCAGAGGACCTCGTACGGGCTCTTCCGAAGGAGCGTCCTGCCACGCTGACCGCTCCGCCCGACGGACAGATCCTCGAAGAGCTGATCCGGGACCTGCAATCGCAATGGGGCGTGCCGCAGTACCCGCAGGAGTTCCGGATCACGATCAAGGTGGCGGACGACTCCGGCGGACGCGCCCGGCCCGCGACACCGGCCGCCGGGAGCAACGGCGACGAGCCTGCATCCGAGGACGAGCCCGGCGCGCCAGGCGAGCCCGGTCCGCGGCGGGAGCGGGCTCCGGCCCCTCCGCGTGCCGTCGCCGCGGGATCCGGCTCGGAGCGGGAGCCGGGCTCCGGCACGCGCCGGCGCGGGCGCCGGAGGCGGGGCCGCGGAGGTGGCGGCATCCGGGGAGGCGGGGGAACTGGCGCTCCGGCACAGCCCGGCGCTCCGGCACAGCCCGGCGCTTCGGCACAGCCCGGCGCTTCGGCAGAGCCCGGCGCCCCCGACGATCCGGCGCCATCCGCTCCCTGAGCTCGACCTGAGATGCAGGGCCGTGCGCGTCAGCCGGCGACAGGCTCCGGCTTGCGCGCCTTGATGATGGCGGCGTAGATCTCGGGGCCGACCTCGTGGGTCGGGGTGACCGAGACGTCCGCGAACCCCGCACGAGCGAGCTCGCGCTCGTACTCGGCGAAGGTCAGGGCCCCGGCGATGCACCCAACGAGGCTCCCGCGCTCCGCCCGCTGCTCCTCGGATAGGCCGTCGGCCGCGACGACGTCGCTTATCCCGATCCGTCCTCCCGGTCGTAGCACCCGGCTCATCTCCGCGAACACGGCCGGCTTGTCGGCCGACAGATTGATCACGCAGTTGGAGATGACGACGTCGACCGTGCTCTCGGGCAGGGGGATGTCTTCGATGTAGCCCCGCAGGAACTCGATGTTGGTCGCGCCCGCCTGAGCCGCGTTCCCCTGCGCCAGCTCGAGCATCTCGTCGGTCATGTCGAGGCCGTAGGCCTTGCCGGACGGACCGACCCTCTTGGCCGACAGCAGCACGTCGATGCCGCCTCCCGACCCGAGGTCGAGGACCGTCTCGCCCGGCGCCAGATCCGCAACCGCGGTGGGGTTGCCGCACCCGAGGCTGGCGAGCACGGCCGCGTCGGGGAGCCCCTCTCGCTCGAACGCGTCGTAGAGCGCCTCGCCGAAGCCGCCGTCCGGGGTGCAGCAGGAGCCGTCCACGGTCCCGCAGCCGCAC
>JBHENN010000008.1:0-9487 GCA_046262015.1 Actinomycetota bacterium
TTGCTCGAGACGGCCGGACGTCGTGAGGTGTTGATGCTGGTCCCGGTCGTCTTCCTGATCATGCCCGTAGTGGTGGTTTTCGCTCTCTATCCCGGGATCGTGTCGCTGGATCTGTTGGTCGAGTAAGGGAGGCGCGCTATGACACGGTGGCTTGTGGCATGGGCACATGCGACCGCAACGAGTGAACGCGGCGACGTGCCCGGCTGGGTCATGATCGTCCTGATGACCAGCGCGCTAGTGGTCGCGATCTGGGCCGTCGCACGTGACCGGCTGATCTCGATCGTCTCCACCGCGCTGTCGACGGTGTGCGGCTCGATCGGTTGCTGACGCGCCGCGAGCCCCGCGAACGCGGCTCGGCGGTGGTCGAGTCGATCTTCGCGATCCTCATGCTCCTGGTGCTCGTGCTGGGCGCCATCGAGGTCGCGTTCGCGCTCTACGGCAGGAACGTCCTGATGACGTCGGCCCACGAAGGGGCGCGTGCGGCCATCGAGATCGGCCGCGACCCCTCCGAAGCCGAAGCACTGGCCCTTCGCACCGTCGAGCGGGCCGCGGGTGGGCTCGTCGAAGCCCTGCAGGTGAGGGTCGCCTCCCTCGACAGCGGATCCGAGCGCCGCGTCATCGTCCAGGTCAGAGGTCGCGTGCGCGCGCTCGGGCCCGTACCACTGCGGATCCCCGTCGAGGCGATCGCTCGTACGTCGAGCTCCCTGCTTCCGCCCTGATGCGGCCAGCCGAATCGGGCCAAGCCGTGATCGAGACCTTGCTCATGGGGCTGCTGCTGCTCGTCCCGTTGATCTGGATGATCGCCGTGCTGGCCGATGTCCATCGAGCGGCTCTGGCGACGACGGCCGCGGCGCGTGAAGCGGGCGCCGACGCAGTTCGCTCGGCCGACCTCGTGCTCGCTCGACGAGCTGTCGATGTCGCCGTGGCTCACGCCCTCGACGATCACGGGTTCTCGCCGCGGTCGGCCGACGTCCGGTTGGACGTCGAGCGCGACCTCGCGCGGGGAAGCGCCGTGGAGGTGGAGGTATCCATCCCGGTAACGGTTGTGAAGTTTCCCTTGCTCGGGAGTGTCTCGGGCCCCGCCGTTCACGTGCGGGCGCGCTACGTCGCGCGCGTCGATCCCTACCGGAGCCGCGGGTGAGCGGACGGGAGGGTGGGCAGACGACCGTCTTGATGCTCGGGCTCTCCTTGGTCTGTTTCGCGGTCGCCGGCGTGGCGGTAGACGGCACGAGAGCATTCTTGCTGCGACGAACATTGCAGAACGCTGCCGATTCGGCTGCGCTCGCGGGGGCGGGGGAGCTGGACCGGACGCGGTACTACTCGAGCGCCGGCCGGGACGTTGTGCTCGACCCCGACGGCGCGCGCCGGATGGCGAGCGAGTGGCTTCACCGACGGGGGATCCGCGCCGCCGCGGCCATCGCGGCGGAGCGAGACGCGGTCAACGTCGCCTTGCGCGATCGTCTCCCCACGACCTTCCTGAACCTGATCGGGGTGAGGTCCCTGCCGGTCGCGGTGGAGGCTCGAGCGGAGCCTCGCTTCGCGACCCCTATCTGACCTCGGGCGGCCGGCCTCGTTCGATCTGCTTGGCCCCTATAGGGTACGGACCCGTCGTCAACCGCTACCGAGGAGGACCTTTGAACAAGAAGGAGCTGATCGACGCCGTCGTCGCGTCGACGGGCGAGAGCCGCCGAGTCGTCCAGGGTGTGCTCGACGCCACCATCGAGCAGATCGAGAAGAACGTGAAGAAGGGCGAGAAGGTAACGCTGCCGGGGTTCGGCACGTTCTCTCGCCGCGCTCGGGCGGCGCGCACCGCGCGCAACCCTCGTACCGGAGAGGCCATCAAGGTGAAGGCGTCGAAGGTGCCCGCGTTCAAACCAGGCGCCGGCTTCAAAGACTTCGTGGGGGGCGGAAGGAAGTAACCCCACCCGGGGCCACCCGCCCGGCGTCGCGCTCGGCTCTGGGTATCGTGAGGTCGTGAAACGGAGCATCGGCGGCGGCGCCCATCGCGGCCCCGTCGCACCGATCCGTCAGCGCCGGACGTTGCGGTTCGTGCAGGTTCTTCTGGTCGTCGTGGCCGGGGGCCTGCTGATGTTCGCCGGGTACGCGTGGGGCGAGAGCCGAGGCTACGAGCAGGCACGACGGGCGGGCGATCTCGGCGCGCCCCGCGCCCCAGGGCTGGGGGAGGTGATCGCGCTGGCCACCCTCGGTCTGGCGGCCCTCAGCGGCGCGGTCGCGTTGCAGGGCGACGGCACGCTGCGGGTGCCGACGCCGGCGCGGCTCGAAGAGCTCGCGGGACGCGCCGAGGCCGCCGCGATCGGGCGCGCCGGGGTCGAGGCCACCAGGGTTCGCTCGGCAGAAGACGAGGCCTCGGGATGAGCCCGCTCGAGGCGGACCCGGTCAAGACCGACGTCCTGTTCGTCGGGGCCGGCGCCGCCGGCCTCTTCGCCACCCTCCATCTCCCCGAGCACCTGGACGTGGTCATGGTCGACAAGGGAGCGCGTGGCGAGGGCTCGTCGTTGTGGGCTCAGGGCGGAGTGGCGGCGGCGCTGGCCCCGACGGACTCTCCCGAGCTTCACGCCGCGGACACGCGACGGGTGGCGGCGGGCCACGCCAACGCCGCCGCCGTGGAGGTCCTGTGCTCGGAGGCTCCCGAATGCGTGCTCGAGCTGATCGACCTCGGCTGCCGGTTCGACCGGACGAGCTCAGGCGAGCTTCATCTCGCCCGCGAGGGGGGGCAGAGCGTCGCGCGCTCGGCCCACTCGGGCGACGCCACCGGTGCGGCGATCATGACGACCCTGCGCGAGCGAGCCGTGTCCCGGATGCGCAGGATCGAGGGGTCCTGCGTGAACCTCATCGTCGCCGACGGGCGCTGCACCGGAGCGTGGGTGCTGGCCGAGGGGGAGCTGGTGCAGGTGCGGGCGGCGTCCACGGTGCTCGCCACGGGGGGGCTCGGGGGCTTGTTCGCCTCGACCACGAACCCTCCCGGTGCGACCGGCGACGGTCTCGCGCTGGCGTGGGAAGCCGGGGCCGGGCTGTCAGACCTCGAGTTCGTCCAGTTCCATCCCACCGCCCTCGCCCTCGGTGAGGGCCCGCAGCGTCCGCTGTTGACCGAGGCGCTTCGAGGCGCGGGCGCTCACGTGGTGGATGCCGACGGCCGCAGGTTCCTGTTCGAGTACCACGGCGACGGCGAGCTGGCGCCGCGCGACATCGTGGCTCGAGCGATCGCGTCGCGCCACGCCTGGCTCGACTGCCGGCATATCGGAGCGCGCGTGCTCGAGGAGGAGTTCTTCACAGTCGTGCGTAACTGCAAGAGAGTGGGGCTCGACCCGGCAAGCGACCTGCTGCCGGTGGAGCCGGCCGCCCACTACTCGATCGGCGGGGTCCAGACCGACCTGGACGGAAGGTCATCGCTCCCGCGTCTCTACGCGATCGGCGAATGCTCCAACACCGGGGTGCACGGGGCGAACCGCCTGGCCGGCAACTCGCTCGCCGAGGCCTTGGTGTTCGGACGGCGCGCCGCCCGCGCCATCGCAGGACAGAGGGTCGGGCGAACGAAGTCGCGCCCCGAGGCTCCGGTTCTCAAGCCGATCCGGGTCGATCTGGGCGCCAGCTGGAGCCAGTTGCGGTCCTTGTGCTCGGCGGGGCTCGGGATGGTGCGCGACGGGCGCGGGTTGAAGGCGACGTACGACGGGCTCGAGGAGTGGGCGCTCTTGCCCTTAGCGCAACAGCGGGCCGCGCTCGAGCTGCGTGCCAGCGCGGTGACGGCGCGCCTCATGGCGCGTGCCGCGTCGCTGAGGACCGAGTCGCGCGGCGTCCATCACCGCGCCGACCACCCGACGGTCGATCCGGGGTGGGCGGGGATCCAACTCCGCCTGGCGCGCGGTTAGCTCAGCGGGCGCCCCGATACAGGATCCGGACGATGCGGTCCTCCACCTCCGAGGCGGCCTCCTTGGTCATCCCCCGGGACAGGATGGCGAACTCGCCCCATGTCGACGATCGTGTGAGCCAGACCCAGCCGGAGAGCGACGAGACCCGGTCGAGGGTCCCGGTCTTGGCCCTGAGACGCACCCGTCCCTCCAGCCGGTCCTCCAGTGTGCCTTGCCCGCCTCCCGGAAGTGTCCTGCGCAAGACGTCGCCCCACGACTGCTGTTCGGCGTGGGCGAGGAGGTCTGCCATCCCTTCGGCCGAGACCAGGTTGCGGTACGAAAGTCCCGACGAATCGTACGCATCGACGCTCACCCCCGCCCCCCCGGCCCAGCGCTCGATCGCCGCGGCACCGCGCGCGATCGTGCCGGTCTCTCCCGTGGCCAGGCGCCCAAGGAGCTTTCCGAGCACCTCGGCGAAGAAGTTGGATGAGCTCCGGTTCGTGTAGCGCAGCAAGGTCGAAAGCTCGGCCGACCTGACCTCGGCGACCGGCGTCAAGCGTTTCCGGGGCGCGCCCGCCCCCGGCGCGCCGGCCACCGGGACGCCCAGGGCCTCCAGCTTGCGGGTCAGCGCCCGCGCCGTCCTCAGCTCGGGGTCGTCGACATGCCGGCCGCGGCGGACGTTGCCGTTGTAGCTGAGCGCGGTTGGGAACGCGACGTAACGTCCGGGGAAGTCCCATTGCCACCCGGGGGCGAACCAGTCGCGCCCGAAGGGCGCGGTGCTGCCCTTGATCCGTCCTTCGATCCGGGTGATGCCGGCGGTCTCGATCCGGCGCGCCAGAGCACCCAGGCGTGTCGCCGCGAACGGCAGGCCGAGGTCGTGACGCGCGCCTCCGAGGGACGGGTCGCCCCCACCGAGTATCCAGAGGTTGCCTTCGAGCACGCCGCCGGGAGGCAGGAGGCCGAGCGCGGCTGGAGCCGCGGCGGTCGTGGCCAGCGTCGTCGCCGGTGGCAGCTCGTCGAACAGAGCCATCGATAGGAGCAGCTTCTCGTTCGACGCCGGGATCCGGAGCCGCCGGGCGCGGTGCCGGTAGAGCGACGCACCGTCGTCGGCTACCGCAACGCTGATGCGGCGAGCTCCGATCAGAGCGTCGACCCGGGCTCGCCAACCCGATCTCGCGCCCGCGGGGGCGGCGCTCGCCATGGCCATCACCAGCCCCACCGCGGTAGCCCGCCTCAGACGCATCGGGTAACTGTGCCTCGGGGGCGGCCCGGCGGCAAGCTCCTGGGGTAGCTACACCGGAAAGGGGTAGGGGAGGAGAGAAGCAGCCGACGACCGCGAGGAGCGTGACATGAGCGAGATGGACAAGGCCAAGAACAAGGCACAAGAGCTGAAGGGCAAGGTCAAAGAGGGGGTCGGTGACGCCACCGACGACCGCAGCCTCGAGACCGAGGGCCGGATCGACCAGGGCAAAGGCAACCTGAAGCAAGCCGGCGAGAAGGTCAAGGACGCCGCCAAGGGCGTCACCGGCGACCGCTAGGATCCCGCGGCGGCTCCCCGAAGGGACCGCAGGAGGGCCACCGACCGGCGGCCAGCAGGATCGGGTCGCTGGAGCAGAGCGTCGACGTCCTCGAGGGTGTCGATGTCGAGCGCCAGGCGGTCGAGCGCAAGGATCGTCGTCCGTGCGCCTGAGCGCTCGCCTTCGGCAAGGTGCGCCTGGAGGCTCCCGGGACCGAACCGCGGCTCGATGAGCCGCACCGGCGAGAGAAAGAGGGCGTTCGTACCTCCGTCGCGCGATGACGGCACGACGACGATGTCGGACGTTGCACCGGTGTCGAGCAGGTCCTGGATGTCCCCTTGCCACGCCAGGGGCACGTCCGACGGGATGACGCTGACGGACGAAGCTCCCGCGGTCTCCACGATCGTGATCGCGCACTCGAGTGCCGCGTTCAGACCGAGTCCCTCGTCGCGCACGACGGCCAGTCCGCGGGCGCCGGCGCGCTGTAGGACCTCGTCGTCGTCGCTCACCACCCACCACGTGAGCTGCGATGTCGTCGCACACAGCGCAAGAGCATCTTCGAGCAGGGCGTCTGCGATCGATCGCCGGTCGGCGGCGTCGAAGTGGGGCGCCAGCCGCTGCTTGGCATGGTCGAGTCGCTTAACCGGCAGCAACCCCGCATCCATGCGACGAGAGTAGTCGCGGATACATTAGGCGGCCATGGCAGAAGCCGAAGCCTCCGACACCGAGCGCAAGCACTGGAAGCACCTGTACGCCGAGATCGTCGCGACCGAGATCTGTTGTGGCTGCTCGGCATGCATCGTCGCGTGCCCCCACAAGGTGCTCGAGCTCGAGGACTTCGACCCGGTGCAGATGGATCAACGGTCCCCGTTCGACAACTGCATCCACGGCGAAGAGGGTTGTTCGTTGTGCGCCATGGCGTGTCTGCGGCTCGATCCCAAGGTAGACGTCATAGAGAAGGCGGTCTTCGGAGAGCGAAGGCGAGACGACCAGCCCGAGGGGCAGTACCGCTCCAAGACGCTGGCACGCGCTACCTATGCGCCGATCCTCGAGAGCGGCCAGGACGGAGGTGCGGTCACCGCGCTGCTCGCGTGGGGGTTGGATACGGGCGAGCTCGACGGCGCCGTGGTGTCGTCGCCGTCCGAGCAGGTCAAGTGGCTCGACGAGCCCAAGGTGGTCACCTCCACCGACGAGCTGCTCGCGTCTGCCGGCTCTCGCTACACCTACTGCGCGACGCCGCTGGGGCTCCAGCAGGCGGCCGCTGCGAAGCTGAAGAAGGTCGCGTTGGTCGGAGTGTCGTGCGAGTCGACGGCGGTGAGGAACCTCGCGGCCGAGGGGATCCGGCGATGGACCCGGCCGGTGAAGCTGGTGATCGGGTTGATGTGCTGTGAGACCTTCGACTACGACGCGTTCATGGTCGGCAAGGTGCAGCACGAGATGGGTATCCCGCTGGAGGACGTGACCAAGGTCAACGTGAAGGGCAAGGTCATCGTGACGCTCAGCGACGGCAAGGACATCGATGTGCCTCTCAAGGAAGCCCGCCCCTACGCGAACGAGTGGTGCCACCACTGCCCGGACTTCGCGGCGGAGCACGCCGACCTGTCGTGCGGGGGACTGGGGATGGAGGGCTGGACCATGGTCCTGGTGCGCTCGGAACGTGGCGAGGACTACCTTCGGCGCGCGGTCGAGGCCAACGTCCTCGAGCTACGGGACGCCGACGAGGAGCCCGCCGCCCTACAGGTGATGGACCGGCTGGCACGCAAGCAGCGTGAGCGGGTAGGCCCGTCGGACCCCCACGCCGCAGCCGCGTACGCATCGGACCAGGCCCTGGCCGCGGCGCGCGCGGACGCCGCCGCCGGCAACGGTCACGAGGCGAGGTAGAGGGGCTAGAGCGGCGAGCTCAGGCCGCGATGTCGGGCCGGCAGGCGGTGCAGCAGAAGACCTGGGTCTCGCCCGAGCCCGAGAGCCTCATGCTGAGGAAGCCGCCCTCCTCGACGGGACGAACCTCGCCGCATAGCGAGCAGCGGACGGTCATCCCGGGCGGGTAACGGCCCTCGATGAGCGCCATGCGTGCCCTGTGTGCCTCTGGTTCACGGATCTTTCTCACGTAGCCGCCAACGCTCCGGCAGGGCGGGATATTCCTCCGGGCCAGTCGGGTCCCGCCGATCAGTCGATCGTTTCGTAATGACGGACTATCGGGGTCATCTCGAACAGCTCCCGAAGCTCTTCGAGCGCCTCGTCGTACTGGGTCGTTGCCGTCGCTCGCTGGATCGCATCGAGCGACTCCCAACGCGACACCGCGGTCACCTCGATGTACCCACCGGACTGCTCCTCGATCCCGATGAGCATCTCGATGCCATGACACCCCGCGAAGCCCGCGAACGCGGGCTGGACCCGGTCGCGGAAGAGCTCCTTGCCCCGCTCCACGTTGCGCGGGTCCACTGCCGTGTCGAAGATACGAACGATCATCGGGTCCACCCTTTCATACGTCCCACGCGCCGCGGTTGAACATCCCGGACAGTTGAGGGTTGAGGGTCAGCTTGCGGTCGAGGCGTGCGTACGCGGCGGCGGTGACCTCCCCGACGCCGGGATAGCGCTGGATCACCCGCACCCTGTGCGGGTCGATCTCGATGACGTTGTAGGAAGGGCGCGTGTAACCGCGTACGCGGTGGCTCGTTGCGGTTCCCGAGCTGACCAGCAACATCTCACCGAGCTGCCACACGTTGGGGACGTGCTTGTGTCCGCAGAGCACCAGGTCCACCTCGAGCTCGATCAACAACGCGAGGACGTCCCCGGCGTCCCACACGATGTTGCGTTCGCGCCCGGTTCCCGGGACCGACACGAGATGGTGGTGGAGGACGAAGATGCGGTAGTCCTGGAGCCACTCGAACGACTGGCGGATCCAGTCGTAACGTCCGTGGCCGACCTCGCCCTCGTTCAGGTCCGGCTTCGACGAGTTCACCGCGACCACGGTCGCCCACCGGTCGGGTTGCTCGCCGTCGGCTTTGCCGAAGGGGAGGCGCACCACGCGCTCGGACCGGCCGAAGGCGTCCTGGAAATGGAGGAACCCCACGTTCTTGAGGTCGTGGTTGCCCGGGACGACCACCATCTCGAGCGAGGCTAGGCGGTCGAGGTAGCGCTTCGCCTCGCGGTACTCGGGCGCGTAGCCGTCAGAGGTGAGATCGCCTGCGACGACGACGAGGTCGGGTTTCAGATGGAGGATCTCTTCGAGGACGCGCTCCATCAGCTCGGGCTCGAACTTGGGGTGACCGCAGTGGATATCCGAGATCTGCGCGATGGTCAGATGGTCGGTTCTCACGATGGCTCCGTATGATAGGAGCCGGAGCGGACCTTTAAAGAGGCGTTCTGCGTCCGAGGACACCGGGGAGACGATGGAGACGACCTACCTGGTCGCGAAGGGGATCCTGAAACCCTGGTTGGCGACCTGGTTCAGGTGGCACGTCGAGGGCCTCGACCACCTCCCCCGGCGCGGGCCCGCTATCGTCGCGTTCAATCACATCGCCTACCTCGACCCTCTCGTTGCCGCGTACGTGATCGACGAGGCGGGACGGGTGCCCCGGTTCCTTGCCAAGGCGGAGCTGTTCCGGGACAGACGCATCGCGTGGGTGTTGCGCGGCGCCAAGCAGATCGAGGTGCGGCGGGGGACCCCTGAGGCGCCGATGGCGCTCGACCGGGCGGTCGACGCGCTGGCCCGAGGTGAGGTCGTGGTGATCTTCCCCGAGGGAACGATCACCCACGACCCCGACCTCCGTCCGATGGCCGCGCGGAGCGGCCTCGCGCGCCTCGCTCTGTCCTGTGAAGCACCCGTCGTCCCCGGGGCCATCTGGGGCACGCACAACGTCTGGCCCAAGGACGCGCGCGCCCGGTGGATGCCTCGCCAGGACATCCTCGTCCGCATCGGAGAAGCCTTCAGGGTGACCGGGGACCCGGACTCGCCCCGGGATTGGAAGGCGGTGGGCGAAGAGGTCATGGCCGCGATCGCATCGCTGACGGCGAGCCTGCGCCCGGCGGTCCCCGATCGCCGGCGGACCAGGAGCCCGGCGGCGTGAAGATAGCGTTCATCGGAGCCGGCTCGTTGGGGAC
>JBHENN010000009.1:0-11105 GCA_046262015.1 Actinomycetota bacterium
GTGGGTCACCAGCCTCACCGCCACGCGGAGCGCGACGCCTGCGGGATCGGCTTCGTCGCCGACGCGCGCGGTCGCAGCTCCCGGGCGATCGTGGAATCGGCCCTCGCCGCCCTGGGACGGGTCAAGCACCGTGGTGCGGTCGCGGCCGATGCCAAGACCGGCGACGGCGCCGGCGTCCTCCTGCCGCTCCCCCGTACGATCATCTCCGAGGTGCTCCCGCCCGGCCCCTTATGGGAGCCCGAGCGCCTCGGCGCGGCGATGGTCTTCCTCGATCCCGTCGATCCTGCTCCCGGTCGAGGCGCGGTCGAGCGCGCCTGCGCCGCGGAGGACCTCACCCTCGTGTCGTGGCGGACCGTGCCGGTCGACCCCCGCGCCCTGGGAGAGGGAGCGCGCCGGACGGCCCCGGTGATCGAGCAGGCGGTCCTGGCGCGCCCCGTTGGGGTCGATGCCGAGGAAGGCGAGCGGCGCGCGTTCCGGGCGCGCCGGCGCGCCGAGCATGCCGCGCGCGCCGAGGAGCTCCGTCTCTATGTAGCGTCGCTGTCGTTCAAGACGATCGTGTACAAGGCGCTCTGCGCGGCGGACCAGCTAGCGGCCTTCTACGGTGACCTCGCCGACCCGCGGTTCGAGGCGTGGTTCGGGCTCTTCCATCAGCGCTACTCGACCAACACGAGTCCCACCTGGGAGCGCGCCCAGCCCTTCCGCTTCCTCGGCCACAACGGGGAGATCAATACGATCGCCGGCAACCTCGCCCAGCTGAGCGCGCGCGCCGGCCATCTCGGCGCCTCCGACGTCGCCCCTGAACAGCTCTTGCGACCCGCGGTGGACCCACGAGGTTCCGACTCGGCGATCCTGGACGAGGCCCTCGAGCTGCTGGTGCGGGCCGGGCGCGACCTGCACCACGCCGCCGCCATGCTCGTACCCGCCGCGTGGGAGAACGTGGCGAACCCTCCGGTGGAGACCGAGGTGGCCGACTTCTATCGCTATCACTCGTGCTTGATCGAACCGTGGGATGGACCGGCGGCCCTGGTGTTCGCCGATGGCGACCGCGTCGGCGCGCGGCTGGATCGCAACGGCCTGCGCCCGCTGCGCATCGCCGTGTGCGAAGACGGGCTCGTCGCGTGCGCGTCCGAAGCCGGCGCCGTCTCCACGCGTGGGCACGGTCTGGTCCGGCGGCTGCGGCTGGGACCCGGGCAAGCGTTCTCCGTCGACCCGTCCGAAGGCGGGGTCGAGGTTGACCGCGACATCGCCCACAAGCTGGCGAGGCGGCGGCCGTACGGGGACTGGCTGCAGGAGCATTCGCGTCCGGCGTCCACCGGCGAGCCGGTGGACCGCGCCGGAGCCACCGTCATCGCCCGCCAGGTCGCCGCGGGATACAGCAAGGAAGAGTTCACCGTGGTCCTGCGGCCGATGGCCACCGAGGGACAGGAGCCCACATCGTCGATGGGCGACGACACCGCGCAGCCGCCGCTCACCACGCATGCGCGGCCCGTCTTCGCGTTCCTGAAGCAGCGCTTCGCGCAGGTGACCAACCCACCGCTGGACCATCTCCGCGAGCGCCACGTGATGTCGGTCAGCACACGCCTCGGCCCGCGGGCCGACCTGCTGCACGAACGGCCCGAGGCGGCCGCTCTGCGCGACTACCCCTCGTTCGTGCTGTACCCCTCGGCGGTCACCGACCTCGCCGCCGATGGCGCGGTGACCCTTGACGCGACGTTCGACGTGGGCGAGGGGCCCGACGGACTGCAGGGGGCGTGCGAACGTCTCGGCGACGACGCTCAAGCCGCGGTGGCGCGCGGAGCCCCCTACCTGATCGTTTCTCACGCCGGCGTGGGTCCCGAGCGCGCCGCCGTGCCGTCGGCTCTCGGGGCGGGGGCGGTCCATCACCGTCTCGTTGCGCGCGGCTCGCGTGCCCGGGTGAGCCTCGTCGTCGACGCGGACGACGCGCGCGACAGCCACCACCTCGCATGCTTGCTCACCAACGGCGTGGACGCCGTCTGTCCCCGCCTCTGCTTGGAGTCGATCTTCGAGCTCGCCGCACGGGCGCGTCTGGGCGGTGACGTCGATGCGAGCGAAGCCCAACGTCGCTACGTCCACGCGCTCGAAGAAGGCGTCCTCAAGATCATGTCCAAGATGGGTATCTCTGTGCTCGACTCGTATCGCTCGGCGCAGGTGATCGAAGCGATCGGTCTGGGGCGCGAGGTGGTCGAGCTGTGCTTCGAGGGCATCGCCTCGCCCATCGCCGGGCTCTCCTTCGTCGAGCTCGGCGCCGATGTCATGCTGCGCCACCTCGACGGCTTCGGTGCGGCCCCCCGCCTCCCGAGCCCCGGCTACATCAAGTTCAAGCGCGGGGGCGAGCGGCACGCGTTCGATCCCGACGTGGTCGAGGCCATCCACGAGGTCGTGGGGATCGAGGACGGCCAGGACGGCCAGGAACGAGACCGGGCCGAGGCTCACGCCCTCCAGCGAGCGGCCTCGGGTCATCCTCAGGCGTACGAACGTTTCCTCGAATTGGCCGACCGCCGCGATGGACGCGAGTGCGAGCCGCGCGACCTCCTCGACCTCGTCCCCACCGCTGCCGCCGTGGCACTCGAGGAGGTCGAACCGGCCAGCGCCGTCGCGCGCCGCTTCTCGACCGGCGCGATGTCGCACGGAGCGTTGTCGGCCGAGGCCCACGAGACCCTTTCGATCGCCCTCAACCGCATCGGCGGGATGGGCAACACCGGCGAGGGAGGCGAAGATCCGGCGCGCTACCTCGACGAGCGCAACTCGGGGATCAAGCAGGTCGCCTCCGGACGGTTCGGCGTGACGCCGGAGTACCTCGCGTTCGCGCGCGAGCTCCAGATAAAGATGGCCCAGGGGTCCAAGCCGGGCGAGGGCGGGCAGCTGCCGGGAAAGAAGGTCTCGGTCGAGATCGCGCGCCTGCGCCACACGGTCCCGGGCGTCGCCCTCATCTCGCCTCCCCCCCACCACGACATCTATTCGATCGAGGACCTCGCGCAGCTCATCTTCGACCTCAAGCAAGCCAACCGGGAGGCTGCCGTCTCGGTCAAGCTGGTGGCATCCGACGGGGTCGGGACGATCGCGGCCGGAGTGGTCAAGGGCTCCGCCGACGTGGTGCACATCTCGGGAGGCGACGGTGGGACCGGCGCTAGCCCCTTGTCGTCGATCAAGAACGCGGGGATGCCGTGGGAGACGGGATTGGCCGAGACGCAGGCCACGCTCGTGAACAACGGATTGCGCGGACGCGTGCGGCTCCGTGTCGACGGCGGCCTCAAGACCGGCCGCGACATCCTCATCGCCGCGCTGCTGGGCGCGGACGAGTTCTCGTTCGGGACCGCCGCCCTGGTGGCGGAGGGCTGCATCCTCGTACGCACCTGCCACCGCAACACGTGCCCGGTGGGCATCGCCACCCAGGATCCCGCCCTGCGCGCCAAGTTCGCGGGGACCCCCGACATGGTCGTCCGGTATCTGCTCCTCGTCGCCGAGGAGGTACGCCTCCTGCTGTCATCCCTCGGGCTGCGCAGCATCCACGAAGCGATCGGGCGCACCGACCTCCTGCAGCAACGGACGACGGGGAGCGCTCGCTCCGACAGCCTCGACCTCTCCGGGTTGCTCGCCGCGCCGCCGGCGGGGTGCGATACGCGGTTCGCCGGGTCGGTACCGGTCCAGCAGCCCCGGTCGGACCTGGGTGACCGGTTGTGCGCGGACTCCTCGGCGGTGCTCGAGGGAGCGGCCAAGGTCGAGGTCGACTATCGCATCACCACCGCGGACCGCACCGTCGGGGCCGCGCTCGGGTGTCAGCTCGCGCGCCGGTTCCGTCCGGAAAAACCGCCGGGCCAGGTGCTTGCACGGTTCGAGGGCGAGGCGGGTCAGTCGTTCGGAGCGTTCCTCAGCGACGGGGTCGAGCTGGTGCTCACCGGCGAGGCCAACGACTACGTCGGCAAGGGCATGGCCGGGGGCAAGGTCGTGGTGCGGCCGCCGGCGAACGATGCCGGCGACCCCTACCTCGTGGGCAACACCGCGCTCTACGGCGCCACCGGAGGCCAGCTGTTCGTCGCGGGGTGCGCCGGGGAACGGTTCGGGGTCCGCAACTCGGGAGCGGTCGCGGTGGTCGAAGGGGTCGGCGACCATGCGTGCGAGTACATGACGGCCGGGGCCGTGGTGATCCTGGGGCCGGTGGGGCGCAACCTCGGCGCCGGGATGAGCGGCGGTGAGGCGTACGCGTACGACCCGGACGACACCCTGCAGAGCTGCATCAACCCGCAGCTGGTCGCGTGCTACGAGCCCACCGAGGCCCAGCTCGAGTCGCTCCGCCGGGTACTCGAACGGCACACGGCGGCGACCGGGTCGGCACTCGCCGAGGGCATCCTCGACCACTGGAAACAGGAGTCCGCCGCGTTCGTCAGGATCGCTCCGCGCGCCGAGGTCGCCCGGCTGGAAGCCCTGTTCGAGGGGACCGCGGCGACCCCGGCATGAGGGGCTGCAAAGCCTCGGATCAGCCCTTGGGCTCGATGGTGGCGGCGGTGCGGGCCCGCCGGAAGACATCGTCCAGCATGGCCTCGGTGAGGCGGCCGGTGAAGGTGTTCTGCTGACTGGGGTGATAGGAGCCGACGAGGCGCTAGCGGCCGCTGCGCGCAGGAACGCATCCCACGCGAACCCTCCGAGCGCCACTACCACCCGCACGCACTCGAGCAGCGCGAGCTCCTCCACGAGATAGCAACCGCAGCGGTCACGCTCCTCGATCGTGGGCCGGTTGCCCGGCGGAGCGCACCTCACGGCCGCGGTGACGTAGAGATCGGTAAGGTGCAGCCCGTCCCCGGGATGGGTGGATCGGGGCTGGTTGGCGTAGCCGCACCGGTGTAGGGACGCGAACAACCAGTCCCCCGATCGGTCGCCGGTGAAGATCCTGCCGGTGCGGTTACCACCGTGAGCGGCGGGGGCGAGGCCGACCACCAGCAGGCGTGCGCCGGGATCACCGAACCCCGGCACCGGGCGCCCCCAATACGTCTCCTCGGCGAAAGATGCCCGCTTGGCGCGGCCTACCTGCTCGCGCCACTCGACGAGCCGCGGGCACGCGCGGCAGGCCACCACTCGCTCTTGCAGCGCCCGAAGGCTGTTGGGATCCGGCACCACGCGCGAGTATCCTCCGGCGGCCGCCTGCAGGGGAAAGGGTGACCGGCCCTAACTCCAAGAGCGTCGGAACCGCGTGAGAAGGAGCGAGCGAGATGGTGAGCTACATCCACCGAGGCGTGCTGGCTCCGCTGGCCTTCCTGGCGGCAGCAGTGGCCGCACCGAGTGCGGCGCTGGCGATCCCTGCGGCGTCGGGCCCTGCGTTCCCCCACCCCAACCTCAGCACGGCCGACGTTCTCGCCATCGCGCGGGTTCCCGCGCCGCCCGGAGGAGTGGGCCTTATCGTCCACGCCGACTTCCCGCACGAGCGACCGCTGGTCGTCGACGGGGTGGCGTTCCACGCGCTCACGGTCGACCTCCCGCCGGGGGGTGGGGTGACGATCCGCAACGCGGTACCGGCGCGGGCCACGAGGATCGAGGCGGACGGTCCCACAGGGGAATGCACCGACCCCACCTTCACAGCCACGGGGCCCCGCTGGGCCGCCGCCTCGTTGCCGATCGCGTGGACCTTCCACGCTGGTTCCGTGCCACGGGCGGTCGCC
The DNA here is from genome assembly GCA_046262015.1 of Actinomycetota bacterium. GTDB lineage: Bacteria > Actinomycetota > CADDZG01 > CADDZG01 > WHSQ01 > JBHENN01. The sequence continues at coordinate 5,673 of JBHENN010000009.1, forward strand.
CCCGCCCGGGCGGCCGGTGCCCTGCGCCGGGCTCACCGGGCCTGGCCTCAGGCCCTCACCTCCTGTCGCAACCCGGCGGCCAACGGCTTCGAGTTCGCGTACCACGGTCGCGCGCCGGCCTGGGTGGGCTACGACGGCGTGAACACGGTCGACTTCGGCAAGCTCGGCTCTAAGGCGCTTGCCGTGAATTACACCTGGTACACGAAGAGCGCGCGGATCATCGAGGTCGACCTACGGTTCAACCGCTATGCGTATCGCTGGACCGCGCGTGACCGCCCCTCGCAGAGGTACCAGATCCGCAACGTCGCGACGCACGAGGTGGGGCACCAGCTGGGGCTCGACGATCTGACCGACCCGCACGGCGCGTTGACCATGTTCGGCCGGATCGGCGCCGGCGAGCTGAAGAAGACGACCCTAGGCAAGGGTGACCTCAAAGGGGCTTCGCTCCTGTCGCCCTGAGGATTCGCTCATGTCGCCCTGAGGCGCGGCTACAAGACGTGCGACAGGAACGACTTCGTACGCTCGTCGCGGGGCGCGCGGAAGATCGCGCGGGGGTCGCCGTCCTCGACGATGCGTCCATCGTCCATGAAGAGCAGCCGGCTCCCGACCTCCCGCGCGAATCCCATCTCGTGCGTGACCACGATCATCGTCATACCTTCGTCGGCCAGCCTGCGCATCGTGTCGAGCACCTCCTTGACCAGCTCGGGGTCCAGCGCCGAGGTCACCTCGTCGAACAACATGAGCTTGGGGCGCATCGCGAGAGCGCGCGCGATGGCCACCCGCTGCTGCTGGCCGCCCGAGAGCCGCCCCGGGTACTCGTCTGCCTTGTGCTCGAGCCCGACGTGTCTCAGCTCCTGCAACGCACGCTCCCGACCCTCGTCGGCCCCGAGGCCGAGGACCTTCTCGAGGGCGATCGTGATGTTCCCGATGGCGTTCTTGTGAGGGAACAGGTTGAAACCCTGGAAGACGATGCCGATGTGCGCCCGCACCTCGTTCAGGTTGGTGCGCACGTCGGTGATGTCCCGCCCGTCGAAGCAGACCGTCCCCCGCGTGGGTTCCTCGAGCAGGTTCACGATCCGCAGGAGGGTCGACTTCCCGGAGCCGGAGGGACCGATCACGACCACCACCTGGCCCCGGTCGACATCGAGATCGATGCCTTTGAGCACGTGGAGGTCCCCGAACCACTTGTGGATCCCGTCGAGCGAGACGAGGTGGTCGGGATCCCGGGCGCCGTCGCTCACGCGGTGATCCCGACGAGGCCGCTGCGCATCCGCCGCTCGACCGCGTTGACGAGGCGGATCGCCGGCAGACATATCGCGAGGTACCCCAGTGCCGTGTAGATGAAGAAGGTCGCGTTGAACGTGTTGCCGTAGCCCTGACTCCCGACCGACATCAGCTCGCGCTCGTTGGTGGCGAGACCCAGGAAGAGAACGAGAGACGTGTCCTTCACCAGGATCACGAACTCGTTCATCAGCGGGGGGATCACCCGCCTGACGGCTTGGGGGACGACCGCGTAACGCATCGCCTGCATGTACGACATGCCGAGCCCGCGTGCGGCCTCGAGCTGCCCGCGTTCCACCGACTGGATGCCGGCGCGGAATACCTCCGCGGAGTAGGCGCCCATGTTGAGGCTGAGCGCGATGATCCCTGCGGTATAGACAGAGATGTCGAGCCCGAGAGCGAGCGGGAGGGCGGAACCCACGAACGTCAGCTGCCACAGGAGCGGTGTGCCCCGGAAGAAGTTGATGTAGGCGCGTGCCGGCGCCCGCACCACAGCTCGCTTCGAGATCGCGAACAGGGCGAGCACCAGGCCGAGAAGGATCCCGAAGAACTCGCTGGTAAGTGCGAGGATGACGGTGTTGCGCGCCCCCAGCAAGAACGCGTCCACCTGCTTGCTCGGTTGCTGGAAGCTGAGGAAGTTGATCGCGAACTTGTGGACGTCACCCTCACTGAACCACAGGACGAGGGCGCCCAGGGCGAGCCCCTGGATCCCCAACACGGCGCCGGCGATAGCCTCCTCCCGACTCACCCGCGTGGGCATCCTCCGGTAGGCGCCCCACCCGATCACCGCGGCAGCGGCGCCCGTGGCGACGGCCCAGATACAGACCCCGGTCATCTCATTGGACTTGAAGCCGCGCACGATCTCCTCGAACGGAACGAGGCCGTGCCCCACGAGCACGACGACCACGCCCAGGGTTGCCGCCCCGAGCGACACGGCACCCAGGGCCAGAGCGGCCACCGCGAGCGGGCGGCTCTCACCCCGGACCCAGGCGAGGTCTCGGAGCGGTCGCTGGACGTGAGCGGTTGCCATCGGACCTCCTGAGGAAGTCAAAGAGCCCGCGCCACCGGGCGCGGGCTCTTGATCGTCATGCAGACCGTGCTACTCGGATGCGTACTCGGGAAGCTCCTGCTCGGGGAAGTACTTGGTGAAGATCTGCGCGTAGGTCCCATCTTCGAACATCTCGTGAAGCGCATCGTTGATCGCGTCCCTCAAGGCGGTGTTCTCCTTGTTAACGGCGATCGCGTACTCCTCGCCGGTCTCCACCTGCTCGACCACCTGCAGCTCGGCCTTGCCCTTGATCGCATCCAGGGACACCGGAAGGTCGTTGAACACCGCCACGACCTGCCCCGCCTGCAGGGCCTGGTACATCCCCGGCGCCTTGGGGAACTGGACCAGCTCGGCGTTCGTCAGGTTCACCTCGGCGTAGAACGCCCCGGTCGTGGACGCCTGCACCGCGACCCGGGCGCCGTCGGGAAGGTCGGCGACGCTCTTGATATCCGGGTTGGCCGTCGTGTCGACCGTCAGCGACTGCAGAGACGGGTAGTAGGGATCGGTGAAGTCGACGAACGTCTTCCGTTCGGCGACCGTTTCGGACGCGGGGGACCCCTCGGGCGCGTACCCCGTGACGGCCGCCACGATGATGTCGAACTTGTTGGTGTTCTGGAGCTGCGTGAAGATCGTGTCGAAGTTGACGCTGAGCCAGTCGTCGTCGGTGTTCTCCAGTCCGAGCCGCTCGGCGATCTCCCGTACGAGGTCCACGTCGAACCCGGTCAGGGCGCCGGTCTCTTCGTTGAACTCGAACGGCGGGTAGGGGATGTCCGACCCGACCGTGAGGTGGCCCGGCTCGGTCAGCGTGAACTCGGCGGCATCGTCTCCCGTAGCCGTCGCCCCGCCGCCGGGTTCCGTGACCGGCTCGTCCTCGCCGCAGGCGGCGAACACCAGCACCACGCACGCAAGCACCGCCGCGACGCGCAGCCAGCGCGTCCGTAGCTCCCCCGTCATCGTCTTCCTCCTATCGATCAGCCTGTGACCGCCGGAAGTCTAAGCGTTCGCCTCCAAGGCTTCATGAGCGAGCGCCGCCACGCGTGCCCCGATCAGCGGAGCGAACTTGAAGCCGTGGCCGCTGCACGCCGATCCGACGACGATCGACCCGCGCCGCTCGAGGATGAACCGTTCCTCGGGGGCGTTGGTGTAGAGACAGGTCTCGGCCCCGACGGGGTGAGGGTCGACGCCGGGGAGACGATGGCTCACCCAGCTCGCCAGACGGTCGACCACGACCGGATCGGGGGCGCCGGAGGCATCGGGGTCGGTGACGGGACCCGCATGGTGGAGTCCGACCTTCACGCCACCGCCGAGCCCGGGCGCCTCGAGCGCGTAGACGGCCGGATCCTCCCAGTCGACTATCGAGGGCAGGGCCGGGCCGGCGCGCCCGAAGTACGCGACCGTCTCGCGCGTCGTCGTCGTCGGCAGCTCGAGCCCCACCGGAGCCAGCAGGTCCCGCGCCCAGGAGCCCGCCGTCACCACTGCGGCCCGAGCGCGGACCGAGCCCGCCGGCGTCGCCAGCTCCACCCCGCCGGAACGCGGGGCCAGGCCGGATACCGGCATGCGTTCCCGCAGGTCCGCCCCAGCGCGCGCCGCGGCCCGGGCGAACGCGCTCCACGCGGCTGCGGCCGCGACGAACCCTGCCGCGGGCTGGAACAGGACCCGCTCGGCCGCGCCGAGTTGCAGGAACGGCCACCGGCGCGCCGCCTCGTCCGGGGTGGCGACCTCGTGGACGACCCCACAGCGCGCAAGGGCCGAGGCGTGCCGGTCCAGCGCGACCCCGAGGTCGAGTCCGCCGGTGGTCGTGACCAGCTGCTCGCCCTCCTGCTCCTCGAAGGCGCGCCACAGAGACAGGGACTCCTGCGCCATGTCGACGTACGCGGCGTCGGGGTACGAGAGGCGGAAGATGCGTGACGAGCCATGGCTCGAACCGCGCCGGTGACCGACCTCGAACCGCTCCAGCACCACCACCGAGCGTCCGGCCGCGGCCAGGTGGCTCGCGGTGGAGGCGCCCATGATGCCTGCACCCACCACCGCGACGTCGTAGGTCACCTGCCCCATGCGCCACCCCGAGGAGGTCGCGGGGTCTCTACTCCTCGCCGAGATAGGCCTTGCGGACCTGGTCGTTGCCCAGCAGCTTGCGCGCCTCGTCCTCGAGGACGATCTCGCCGGTTTCGATCACGTAGCCGCGCGCCGCGGTCTGGAGGGCCATCGCGGCGTTCTGCTCGATCAAGAGGATCGGCGTCCCACCGGCGTTGATCTCCCGGATCACGTCGAACACCCGCTCGACCACCTGGGGAGCGAGGCCCATGGAGGGCTCGTCGAGCATCAGCAGCTTGGGCCGGCTCATCATCGCCCGGCCGATCGCGAGCATCTGCTGCTCGCCTCCGGAAAGGGTCCCCCCGGCCTGCTTCCTGCGCTCCTTCAGCCGCGGAAAGAGGTCGAAGACGTGATCGCGGATCTCGGCGAACTCCTGCTTGGTCCCGCTGGCCTGGAACGCGCCCATCTCGAGGTTCTCCGCGACCGACATGTTGGGGAAGATATGCCGTCCCTCCGGGACCTGCACGACCCCCCGCTCGACGACGTCGTGGCTGCGCAGCGTCGTGAGCTCGTGCCCGTCGAACCTGATGTTGCCCTGGAAAGGCCCGTGCACCATGGATATGGCGCGCAGCGTGGTCGTCTTGCCGGCGCCGTTGCCGCCGATCAGCGCCACGATCTCGCCCTGGTTCACCGTGAGGCTGATGCCCTTCACGGCCTCGATCACGCCGTAGCGGATGTGCACGTCCCTCAGCTCGAGGAGGGCGCCATCAGCCGGCATCGGGGCCTCCCTTCGGCCTGCGCGTGGGCGGTTTGCGCGCGGTCGTCTTCTTCGCCGTGGGCTTCTTCCCCGTCGCTTTCTTCCCCGTCGATTTCGCCCCGCTCGTGCCGGCCGCCGACGTCCTCCGGGCGGTGCTCTTGCGGGCAGTGGCCTTCGCGGCCGCGCTGGCGCCGCCGGGGTTCGCGGCGGGCTCCTCGCCCTCCTCTTGCTCGGCGGTCGTGCCGGCGGCGCCTCCCGCGCCGCTCCCGAGGTAGGCCTCGACCACCTTGGGATCCCTCTGGACCTCCTCCGG
>JBHENN010000010.1:0-8909 GCA_046262015.1 Actinomycetota bacterium
GGATTGGCCCCCACAAAGGTGGTCCCCACCCTCCCGTTCGAGTCCCTCCCGCCCTGCGTGGGATTGGCCCCCACAAAGGTGGTCCCCACCCTCCCGTTCGAGTCCCTCCCGCCCTGCGTAGCCGGTGCCCTGCGTCGCCGGCGCGGCTACAGGAATGGCGGTCTCGGCCTCGAATCTCTCAGGGATACCGATAGTGGCTCACCCGCCGACGAGGAGGACGACGATGACGCGCACGCTTGCTCGAGGGGTCCTGGGACTGATCCTGTGCCTGCAGGTCGTCGCCGTCCCCGCGATCGCCGGAGTGCCGGCGGGCGACGCCTACGTGAACATCGACAAGGCGCCGCGCAAGGCCGCGGTCGACGCGGGCGAGAGGTTCCTCGGCAAGGAGTTCAACGGCTCGCGCCCGTTGGAGCTGGGAGCGGTCGGTCCGCTTCCCGCGCTGAAGTCGGACGACAGGTTCGGCTGCGACTGGACGACTGCCCAGAGCATCGACCAGAGCGGGCGGGTGCCCGAAGGATGGATCGGCGTCACTCGGCGGGAAGGGACCTGCTTCCAGTTCCAGGAGAAGATCAACGCCGCTCAGGCCGCCGGGGCCGACGGTCTCATCGTGGTCACGAATGCGCGCGGCGTGGATGTCAACGGCACCGCGGTCAGCGCGTTCCCCGTGGTCCTCATCTCCCAGGAGGAGGGCGAACGCCTGCTGCGGTCGATCAAGATGGCGCGACCTACCGCGGTGCAGGTGACGATCGAGGACGCCGGCTAGCGACATCCGCCGTCTCTTGATCCGCATCCCCGGGAGCTACCCGCGCTCAGGCCTGTGGGATCAGCTCCGTATACGGCAACGGCGCGTCGGGCGGGACGACCTCGACCGGCTCGTTGGGGTCCTCGATCGACATCTCGAACGTGAAGGTCGTGCCCCCGAGGGGCCCTAGCAGCTCGCGCATCTCGGCGTCGTCCAGGCCGAAGGAGACCTCTATCTCGACATGCCGCAGCAAGCGGTCCTCGTCGCCGGTGACGACCTCCATGCGGGAGGAGTCGACCGCATCGCGGAGCTGCTCCGCGTCCTCGCCCTCGAGCGGCACGAACGCATCCGTCGGCGCGCCGAGCTGCCGGGCCACCGAGAAAAGGTCGTTCATCGCCGCGACGACGTCGAGCGTCCCGGTAACGCGGCGTACCTCGTCGCCGTCCTCGTTCTCGGGCTCGCCGACGCGGGGTTCGACCAACCATCCGCCGATGTCGAGCTCGTCGAAGACCCCGGCTCCTCCCTCGCCGGAAGGTGGGCCCGTCAGCCCGGCGATCTGGTCGGCGCTGAGCTCGTATGCCTGGTCGTCGACCTCGACGTACGCGGCGTCACCGGTCCCGATGAACCGGCGCTCGATGGTTTCGTCGTCCTGGAACTGAACGTAGGACAGGTCCGCTACCGGAAGCTCGGTGTCGTTGTCGGGCAGCTGGAACGGCCCGCGGAGCTCGAAGCCCACACCGGGGGTGGCGTCGCCCTGGGCAGCGACCCGCAGGTCCAGGATCCCGCTGCGGATCTCCCCGAGCTTGGATGCGGTCTCCTGCACGATGTCGGCCGCACCGTCTCCTCCACACGCCGCCAGCAGCAGGAGGACCCACGCCAGACGCCCAGCCGCGGCCGGCACTCGGCGCGCCCCGGCTAGGAAGCGGACGGCGACAGGTCCGCGCTGGGCGAGACCTCCGTGGGGCTGGGGCTCGCGCTCGGGCTGGGGCTGGCGCTCGGGGAGGCGCTCTCGATGGGCGAGGGCGCCTCGTCCTCGTCCTCGTCGTCGGATGGCCCGGCCGCGACGAGCTCCGAGCGAACGACGGCGAAGAGCTGCTCTACCAACGCCGAGACCTGGGCGTCGATCTCGGCGAGCGGGAGGTCCGAGCTTCCGACCTCTTGGATCTGCTGGAGCAGCTCCAGGATCTGTCGGTTGCCCTCGGCGGTGAAGTGGACGGGACCGCCCGTGGTCAGGACGAGCTGGTAGGCGAGGGCCATGGTCTCGCAGAGCGTGCATTCGTAGTTGACCGCGAGCGCGAGGTTGTCGGTCGTCACGACCTCGGGATCGCTCATGATGAGCACGACCTGGATCGCGATCGCCACGGTGCGGCACGAGGTGCAACTGGCGACCGCCACCGCCGCGTTGTCGACATCGACGGTCTCGTTCATCACCCTGCGGATGTTGAACGCGAACCGGAAGATCGAGGAATCGTCCTTGGTGTTCTGCGCGACGGCGACGTTGTCCGCCTGAGCCAGAGCGGGGGTCGCCGGGGCCAGCACCATGGTGAGGGCGGTCGCGATCGCGAGGAGGGTGCTCAACATCCGCTTGCTCACGGCAGCTCCTCTGCTCGGGACGGGCGGCTCGGGCAGGTGGCGGATCCTGCCATGCCCGGCTCGCGGTTCCTTTCCCTAGCGGCGCAGGGCGAAACGCTCCGCTCCGGCGGCAACGAAAGGGGCGAAGCGCCCGACGGCGAACCCTGTGGTCATGCTTCGCTCCCGGGCCTGTGCTCTGTGGGTATCTGCATCCGTCGTCCTGGTGGGCGCGCCCGCCGTGCACGCGCGCCCGTCCGAACGAGCCCGGCCCACCTACCAGGAGTTCACCTACGAGCGGGTGCGCGTGCCCATGCGCGACGGCGTCGAGCTGGCCGCGGACATCTGGCGACCGGTAACCCCGAAGGGCGTGGAGGTGCCGGTGATCCTTACCCTCACCCCGTACCACGCCCTCTACAAGGCCCTCGACCCGCGCGAGACGGACCTGCCGGCCGGCGATGCCCGCCTGCTGGTGCTGAAGGGCTACGCCTACGTGCTCGCCGATGTCCGCGGGACCTATGCCTCGGGCGGGTGCTGGAACTACGGGGGCAGGAAAGAGCGTCGCGACGGCTACGACCTCGTCGAATGGCTCGGCACGCAGCCGTGGTCCAACGGCAGGGTCGCGATGACCGGTGGGTCGTACGACGGCACGACCGCGAACGCGGCGGCGGTCGAGCGACCTCCTCATCTCGCGACGATCATCCCGATATCGGCGATCAGTCGGTGGTGGGGTTACGCGTACCAGCAAGGCGCGCGCTCGACCTACTCCGGCGAGTCGGCGGACGCCGACCCCCCGTCCGATACGCCGACAGACTTCATGATGGGCTACGGGTTCCTCCCGCCGCCCGATCCCGCCGCGGTCACCGAGGCGGACCAGGTCGCCATGCGGTGGCGGCCGTGCAACCGGGTGAAGAAGTTGATGCGGGGCTACTCCACTGAGCCCGACTACACCTCGTTCTGGATGCATCGCGACTACCTGCATCTGGCGCGCCGGGTCGAGGTCCCGGTGCTCGTGTCGCACGGACAACTCGACTTCAACGTCAAGACGTGGGAAGGCACCCAGTGGTTCGAGGCGATCCGAACCGAGAAGATGATGGTGCTGGGTCAGTGGGCGCACGCGTCGCCGCGTGGCCGCTTCGCAGGATGGGACCTGCTGCTCGAACGGTGGTTGGAGCGCTGGCTCTACGGGGTGCGGAACGGGGTCGAGGACGAGCCCGGTGTGCACGTCCAGACCAACGACGGCGAGTGGCGCGTCCAGGAGCGCTGGGGCGGACGGGATCGGTCGTTCGCCCTCGACGGCGGCACCGTCTCCTATCTCGACGACGGCACCCTCACCGAGTCGGAGATGACCCGCGCCCCCGGCGGGACCCGCTTCATAAGGGTGACGGTCCCTGGCACCGGCGGCCTCCGGTTCGCGGGGCGGCCCGTGCTCCATCTCTCCGCGTCGAGCGACCGAACCAGCACCCACTTCGTCGCGCTCTTGTGCGACGTCGGGCCGGACGGCCGCTGCAGCGTGATCTCGCGCGCCTTCATGAACGCCCGCTACCGGGGGGTCCGACGCCGGGGCGGGGATCTCGAGCCCGGGCGGCGCTACACGTTCAACCTCGAGTTCATCGACAAGGACTACGTTGTGGCCGAGGATCACCACCTCGAGCTCGTGATCGCGTCGTCGAGCGACACCTGGGTGGCACCGGACGAGCAGCGGGCGACGAACACCCTCTACTTGCAGGACTCCCGGCTCAGTCTTCCGGTCGTCCGGTAGGCCTCGAGGTGCCCCTCCGCCCCGCGTGCTACGCTCCTAGCTCGTCCTCCCCCCCGCAGCTCGGACCCTTACGAAGCGCGTCCCGCTGCCGAGCATGAAAGGGCGCCGGTGAACAGGCAGTACAAGCGGATGATGAAGAAGCAGGAGGAGCAGAAGAAGGCTCCCACGCGTCCCGCGATGAAGGCTCCCGGCGCGCCGACCAAGCGACAGCGGACCAGGCCGGTTCAGTTCGTGAAGGAGGTCGGCCAGGAGCTGCGCAAGGTCGCATGGCCGTCGCGCCAGGAGGTCGTGGGCTACTCCATCGTGGTCCTCGTGAGCTCGATCGTGATCGCCGCGTTGATCTTCGTCATGGACCTGCTCTTCGCCAAGGGCGTGCTCGCCCTGTTCGACGTCGAGGTATAGATGACGACCGAGACCGACACCGACCGCATCGAAGCGGCAGCGACGACGGGCGCCGCGCACCAGGGCGCGTCCGACACGGGCATCCCGGAGTCGGTCACGCCCGAGCCGGCTGCGTCGGTCCCGGACAAGGACGCCCCTGTTCCCGTGGCTCCACCCGAGCCCGGCGGCGACGCCCCCTCCGAGCTGGATGAGGCTCCCGGACCCCAGGCAGCTCCGCCGCAGGTCGCGGACGATGCTCCTGCGGACGACCCCGGCGATGCGGCAGAAGAGGCGGCTCCGGGGTTGGATGCCGCCGAGGTCGTCGCGCCTCAACCCGAGCCCGCGGTGACCGAGGTGCCCGAGCCAGAGGCTTCCGAGCCAGACGTGGTCGATGCTCCCGCGGCAGCACCGGTAGCGGCGCTCGAGGAGGACGACGACTACGAGGACGAAGAGGAGCGGATCATCCCGCCCAACGAGCGGCCGGGGAGCTGGTACGTGATCCACACCTACGCGGGCTACGAGAACAAGGTCAAGGCCAACCTGCAGTCGCGTATCTCGTCGATGAACGCCGAGGAGGTCATCTTCGAGGTCGTGATCCCCATGGAAGACGTCATGGAGATCAAGCAAGGCAAGAAGCAGGTCGTCCAGAAGAAGGTCTTCCCCGGCTACCTCCTGTGCCGCATGTACCTCGAGGACGACTCGTGGCGCGTCGTTCGTGAGACCCCGGGCGTGACGGGTTTCGTGGGCTCGGGCGCGAAGCCGACGCCCCTGTCCGAGAAAGAGGTCGACCGCATCCTCGGGATCAAGCCCGAAGACAAGAAGAAGCTGAAGCCCCGCCTCGAGTTCGAGGAGTCCGAGAGCGTTCGGGTGATCTCCGGGCCCTTCGCCAACTTCACCGGCACCATCTCCGAGATCAACGTTGACCAGTCCAAGCTAAAGGTGCTGGTCAACATCTTCGGCCGGGAGACGCCGGTCGAGCTCGGGTTCGATCAGGTAGCGAAGCTCTAAGAGCTCTCCCGAGGAGGAGAACCACGATGGCACCGAAGAAGAAGATCGCCCGAGTGCTCAAGCTGCAGATCCCGGGCGGCCAGGCAACGCCCGCCCCTCCGGTCGGTCCGGCGCTGGGCCAGGCCGGCATCAACATCATGGAGTTCTGCAAGCAGTACAACGCCGAGACGCAAGCGAACACGGGCACGATCGTGCCGGTCGAGATCACCGTGTACGAGGACCGTTCCTTCACCTTCGTGACCAAGACGCCGCCCGCCGCGGTGCTCCTGCGTCAGCGGGCGGGTCTCGACAAGGGCTCGGCGGAGCCGAACCGCACCAAGGTCGGGGCCGTGTCGCGCGATCAGGTGCGCGAGATCGCCGAGATCAAGATGCCGGACCTCAACGCCAACGATGTGGATGCCGCGATGAAGATCATCGAGGGCACGGCGCGCAGCATGGGGATCACCGTCAGCTGACAGCCCCTGGTCGGTGGGGGGCCTCGCTCGCCGAGGTCGTGGACCACGAGGAGGAAAAGCGATGCCTAAGAATGGGAAGCGCTACGCGGACGCCGCGACACGCGTCGACCGGGAGAAGCTCTACCCGCCGCGCGAAGCGATCTCGTTGCTCAAGCAGATGCCTGCGCCCAAGTTCGACGAAACGATCGAGCTGAACGTCCGTCTGGGCGTGGATCCGCGCAAGGCGGACCAGATGGTGCGCGGCGCCATCTCGCTTCCGAAGGGGACCGGCAAGACCATGCGGGTCGCGGTGTTCGCCAAAGGCGCTAATGCCAGGGAGGCCGAGGAGGCCGGAGCCGATGTGGTCGGCGAGGACGACCTCGCCGAGCGGATCCAGGGCGGCTGGATGGAGTTCGATGCCGTGGTCGCCTCGCCGGACATGATGCCGGTGGTGGGCAAGCTGGGGCGCGTGCTCGGTCCGCGCGGGCTGATGCCCAACCCGAAGTCGGGCACGGTCACCGATGACGTGGTCAAGGCCGTCGGAGACATCAAGGGCGGCCGCGTCGAGTACCGCACCGACAAGCACGGCAACCTGCACCTGGTGATCGGCAAGAGATCCTTCCCGGAGGCCGATCTCGTACAGAACTACGCGGCGGTGCTGGATGAGATTCACCGGGCCAAGCCCGCCTCGTCCAAGGGCAAGTACCTGAAGAGCATCACGCTGTCGACCACGATGGGCCCGGGCGTCCGGGTGGATACGTCGCGGGCGAAAGACCTCGAAGAAGACGGGACCCCCACCCCCGCCTGAACCCGCCCGGCCGCGCTCGCCGGATGCTGCTAGGCACCAAGTCTCAAGACACCTGAGCTCGCTATGCGGTGTCAGATCCGAGGAGAGTGGTTCCGATCGCGTCTGCGATCCTCCGGGTTACCTCGCCGGGGCCCTGCCGGAGGTTCCGGGTGGTGACCTCGATCACCTGCCACCCGATGCCCAGCAACGCGTTGCGGCGAGCGACATCCCTCTCCCATGCGTCCCGGGGAGCGTGCCAGCGATAGCTGTATGCCTCGATGGCCACCCGCTGGCGCGGATAGGCGAAATCCGGGCGCGCGACGAAGCCGCGCTTATCGAAGACCTCGAACTGTGGGATCGGGAGCGGGAGGCCCGCCCTCCTGAGCGCCTGGAACAGAGAGGTCTCGAAGTCGCTCTGGGTGGGGGGTGCATCAGTTGCCCAGCTGTCGAGGACGCGGGCTAGGCGCCCGCATCCGCGCCGACCGGGGCGGCTGAGCTGGTCGAGGTGCCTGCGTAGATAGGCGGGTGAGGTCAGCCCTCGCCGTAGGCAGCTGACGAGGGCCGCTTCGAGCGTGTCGTCGTCCACCACCGCCCCGAGATCGAGGAGGGTGCGGGTGGGTGTGGTGACCGGGATTCCGATACGGCTGGTTCGGTGTGCCGGAACCAGGTCGCAGGTGGTGTGGTTAATGACCCCGCGGCGGCGCGAGGGGGCGGCGCCGACGCCGCTGATCTCGACCCAACCCGGTGGGCAGCGGTCCAGGCCCCAGAGCGCGGCGGCGGCTCGGTGCGAGGCCACCCAGGCGGGTCCCGCCCATATGCACGCCGCCATCACGCGTTGGAGCCACGAGTCCGGCACCCCCGCCAGCCGGTACGTTCGAGGATGGAGCAGCTCGAGACGCCCAGCGTCGAGGCGACGCTGGATCGATTGCCTCGATAGCCCCAGCTCGATCGCTTGGCGGCGTCCCAGCACACCATGTTGGCGCTCGGCAGTCGCGGCGCAGGCCGCATCCACCGACTTCGAAGAGATTCCGCCCCGCATAGAGGTGTCAGATCTCGTCGATCCTCATCGCGGTCGGTATCTGGCCATGGTTCCGGCCTCTGGGCTGTGGCGCGAGACACTTCGGTCGAGGCCGGCAAGGAGCCGGGCGGGGCCCGGGGGCGGTGAGGTATCCTGCGGTGGAACAGCCCAAGACCGCCGGCGGGCGCCGCGTCGACCGACGAGGTGCCTCTAAGCCCACGAGGACCGGCGCAGGCGGAACAAACGGCGCACGATGCGCGGTCGCCTGGTCCTGGGCGGCCGTTTTTTCGTTTCGGACGTCGGCGCTAAGGAGACAGATGGCTCGACCAGAGAAGGAATCTGCGGTCCGGGAGATCGCCGAGCGGTTCAAGGGTGCGGAGGCCGCGCTGCTCACCGAGTACCGGGGCCTGACGGTGACCGAGATCGCCGACCTCCGTGCCGAGTTGCGCAAGGCCGACACCGACTACAAGGTCCTCAAGAACACCCTCGCCCGCATCGCCGTGAAGGAGATCGGGATCGAGGACATCGCCGAGAGCCTGGTCGGGCCGACCGCGATCGCGTTCGTCCACGGCGACGTAGCGGCCGCCGCCAAGGTGCTCGACGATGCGACGCGGCGCTTCCCCGTCCTGGTGGTCAAGGGCGGCGTGCTCAAGGGCGCCTGGATCGATGCCGCGCAGGCGAAGCGGCTGGCCAGCCTGGAGCCCCGCGAGGTGCTCCTCACCAAGGTGGCCATGCTCGTCAACAGCCCTGCCCAGCAGGCCGTCAACGCGTTCGCCGCCCTGCTACGCGATCTGGGTTCGATGCTGGCCCAGGTGGTGGGCAAGAAGGAGTCCGGGGACCTTCCCGGCGGCGAGCACGGTCCTCCGGCGGAACAGCCACCTCCCGCCGAACAAGCGCCCCCGGCCGAGCACGCCCCCCCGGCTGAACACGCGCCTCCCGACGAGCAGGCAGCTCCTGACGAACAGCCGCCTCCCGATGAGCAGGCAGCTCCGCCCGAGCAGGCGCCGCCCCCGGAGCAGGCCGCCACCCCGGAGAAGACTCCCGAGCCGACCCAGGAGGAGGCCGGCACCGAGACCGCCGAAGGTGGTAGCGGCGCGGCCGAACCCGACACCGAGCAGGCGGCCGAGGTGACCGATGCTCCACCCCCCAACGTGGATCCGGGGCCGGGGGACGACCAGACCGAGAACGCAACCAAGTAACCAGGAGAA
>JBHENN010000011.1:0-2679 GCA_046262015.1 Actinomycetota bacterium
ACGGGCGGGGGAGTGGACCGAAGCGTCGCGCCGGTGGTGCGAACGTCAGTCGATCTCTGGCTTCCCCGGCGTATGCCGTGTGCACCGCGCCGAGATCATGCGTCTGCGCGGGTCGTGGGCCGAGGCCGAGAGCGAAGCGCGACGGGCGACGACCGAGCTCGCAAGCTTCAACCTCGAGTACGCGGCCGAAGGGTTCTACGAGATCGGCGAGATCCGTCTTCGCATGGGGGACCTTGACGAGGCACGGGATGCGTTTCGCCAGGCGCACGAGCTCGGGCGCGATCCACAGCCCGGCCTCGCAGTGCTCCAGCTGGCAGAAGGTAATGCCGAGTTGGCGGTCACCTCGATAACGCGGTCCTTAGACGATCCGGGCCTCGACCGACTCCATCGCTGCCGCTTGCTGTCACCTCTGGTCTCGATGGCGATCGCCAAGGGGGACCTCGACACCGCTCGTGCCGCGGCGAAGGAAGCGGCCGAGATCGCCGACGATTACGGGAGCTCGGTCCTGAAGGCGTGCGCGTTGCTGGCAGCCGGCGAGGTGAAGCTCGCGGAAGACGATGCGAGCGGGGCGATCCGCTCGATCCAGGACAGCTGGCGGCTGTGGAAGAACGCCGACCTCCCGTACGAAGCGGCGAGGGCGAGGATGGTCCTTGGGGTTGCGTTGCGCACCGCGGGGGACGAGGACGGCGCACTCCTCGAGCTGCGGGCCGCGCGGGCCGCGTTCGAGAAGTTGGGGGCGGTGTTGGACCTCCGGCGGGCGATGGACCTCCTCGGCGAGGCCGTGAGCGATGCGCTGCCCAAGGCCAGTATGCCGGGAGTGACGGTAACGAAGACGTTCATGTTCACGGACATCGTGGGCTCGACGAACCTCGTCGAGGTCATCGGAGACGCCGCATGGGAGAACGTTCTGGCGTGGCACGACGCCGCGATGCGCGATCTGTTCACGGCGAGTTGCGGCCAGGAGGTCAAGCACGTGGGGGATGGGTTCTTCGTCGCGTTCGACCATCCCGGTGAGGCGGTCGAGTGCGCGATCGGGATCCAACGCAAGCTCGCCCAGCATCGCAGCGAGTCGGGCTTCGCTCCCGAGGTGCGCATCGGACTCCATGCAACCGAAGCGACGCGCAAGGGCGACGACTACGCGGGCATGGGGGTCCACACCGCGGCTCGCATCGGTGCGCTGGCGACCGGAGGCGAGATCCTCGCTTCACGCGCGGTGATCGACGCGGCGAAGTCGCGCTTCCCAGTGTCGGAGTTCCGCGCGGTGGAGCTGAAAGGTGTAGCCGAACCCGTAGAGGTAGCGTCGATCCAGACGGTCTAGTCGAACAGGCGCCGGTGCGTCGCCCCCATGCACATGTCCATGATCACGGTGAGCCCCTCGCCCTTGCCGATCTCGTAAGCGATATCCGACCAGAGGCCGCCCTGCAACCAGAGGACCTTGGCCCCGATGTCGGCAGCCTCCTGAGCGATACCGGGTGCCTCCTCGGCGGGACGGAAGACATCGACGACGTCGACGGGCTCGTCGATGTCCTTGAGTGACGTCCTGACCGTCTCGCCGAACAGCTCGCCGCCCTTGGGGCTCACCGGGATGATCCTGTACCCGACCGATTGCAGGTAGCGGGGGATCGCGTGACCTGCCTTGTTGGGGTCGCTCGACGCGCCGACCACGGCGATCGTCTCCGTATCGGCGTAGATCGAGCGCAGTTGGTCGTCGGTCGGCATCGTCGTCAGATTAGAGCCACCCACCCAGCAGCGAGGTCACGTGACCACGATGCTCGGGCGTCTCGTAGTCGTGCAGGTGCGCGGTCGGAAGGATGTGTACGCTGACCTCGGTGCCCCTCCGGGCGTACACAGCGGGGTGGATCTCGCCGTCGGCGTCGGTCTCGATCGTGATCGCGACCGCGTCGGTGTCGTACGAGTCGACGAAGTGAGCCAGAGGCACCGCACCGGCATCGACGAACGTCCCATCGGTGCGGCGCTCGAGCGCCCGGGCGAGATAGGACTGCTGGTTCCACAGGTCGGGGGCCCGGGTGGCGCACCCGAGCAGATGCCCGACCGCATCATCCGGAGCGATCCCGGGGCGCTCCGGGGTATGGCCGAAGCGGGTCTCGGCGAGATGGCGGGCGAGGACGCGCGCGTTGTAGCGGAACCCGTGCACCGCGGACGATCCGCTCGGATGCCCGTACTTCTTCAGTCCGATCGCGCCCTGGGTGATCGTGCCGGCGAAGTAGACGCCGGGCACGGTCGTCGACTCCCAGAACGGCGACTGTGAGGGCAGACGGTCCTGATAGAAGGTCTTGACTCCGAGGTCCCGCAGATCTCCAAGTGGTGTTGTGAACCCGGTGGCGGCGATGACCTTGTCGACCTCGAACACCATCTCTCCCGGTGCGGTCGTTCCCTGGGCATGGACTGTGAACCCGTTCTCGGTGCGCTCGACCTTCTCGATCGCGGCGTCGAGCACCGCGTTACCCCCGCCGAGCACATGGTCCTCGTACGGCTGGATGTAGCGCGCTCGCGCCGCTGCGCTCGAATGCACCATCACCGACATACGCACGGGCCGGGGCGAGGCAAGGATGATCTGGCGCGCCCACGGCAACAACCCGTCGGCGAGCTCGAAGCCGGAGTTGCGCTTGCCGATCAGGAAGACCCTTTGCCCCCGGTAAGCCTCGGGACTCTCGAGAT
>JBHENN010000012.1:0-10149 GCA_046262015.1 Actinomycetota bacterium
TTGCCCCCGTCCGTCGAGCGGGCGACGAGGACCGAATCGGCGCCGCCTTCGTCACGCACCGAGAACGCGGTGTAGACGGTCCGCCCGGTCCCGAACTCGACCGTGCCGTTCACGTGCGGGTAGCCGCCGGAGTCGAACTCCGCGCAGAACGGCGCGGGGAACTCCTCCGGCGCGCGCAGATCCCCGCCGGACCACGTCGCGCCGCCGTCGAACGTGACGTGGTAGCGGCAGCTCTCGTAGCGGAACTCCTGCTCGATCTCGACGACGTGCTTGGGGTTCGCGGGATCGACGGCCAGCGCGGGCACGTCCGACGCGCGCACGGGGCGATCGTCGCTGCTGATCCTCGAGTTGGGCCCCACGCGCGCGCCGGCGCCTGCGGCGCTCCCCGGGGAGACCGCGACGGTCAGCGCCACGCTCAGAGCGGACGCCACCGCTACGGCGCGTCGCGCGAGGGCTCGGCTCATACGTACCTCCTAGACGGGATCTGTCCCCGAGAATCGAAAGGGGGCAGCCGCGACGGCTGCCCCCTGTGGGTTACGTCTGGTGCCCTACTGCGTGTAGGGAGCGGTGGGAGCGACGACCTTGATCGACGCCCGCGCCGGTGTGCCGTAGGTCGGCTTGCCGCTGGTCTTGCTGTACTGCGTCGCCACCACGGTGTAGTACTTGCCCGGCTTCGCGTTCTTGGGGACCTTGAAGGAGAACGCCACGTTCCCACTGAGGTCGGCCTCGCCGGCCCAGCGGAGCGCGCCGTCGAGCGCGTTCCAGTGGACCTCAACCGGGGTCGCCAGCGTCCCACTGAAGTCCTTGCCGGTGACCTCGACCGTCTGGCCGGGGTACGCCTTCTTGACCTTGATGTCGATCGTTGCCAGGTTGGTGCACGCATACGCGCCCACCGCGCCGACCATGAGCCCGCCCGCGACCAGGGTCGCTACGATCAAACCTGCACGAGATCCTCTGGTCCTCATGGCACCACTCCCTCTCATCCGCCTACCCGCCTGATATCCACCTTACTACCTATATACCGCGAAACGCCCATTCCCACGTTTCCATTCCCCATCGTACCAACCACCCTATCTCGGGGCAACCGCTATCTGCGACCCACAGATAGCGCCCGTTCATCAGTCATTCGCCGTCCGGACGGGCGATCCCTGCCCCGGCCGCCCCGCCCGGGCGTCCCGGGGGTCAGGGCCGGCGCGAGAACAGCCCGGTGATCGTGCCGCTGCTGGAAGGACCCGGGCAGTCGAGGGCTCCCCGGCCCGGACCCTCGAAGATGTGGATCGTCACCTTCTTCATCGGGTCTATCTGCTGGGCCCTCTCCATCTCGCCACAGAAGGCATGGATGAAGTCCTGGATACCGTCGCCGTCGACGTCCTGAGCGAGGTTCGCGTATACCTGGGTCCCGAGGTCGTCCTCGATCGATACCCGGATGTATCTCTCGCCCGACAGGGCCACCATGTCGACGCACCCGACGTTGTCGTGCTCGTTGCACTCGCTGACGATGCCTCCCGCCCCCACCGTGGGGCTCCGGTAGTCGGCCACGACCTTGCGGACCCGCTTCTTGGCGTGGGCACCCATTCCTCCGGCGGCGAGCGAGAGTGCGACGAGGGCCGCGACCACGATGGGGATCGTTCTGCGCATGCTCCCAAGCTTAGACCTTTCCACCAGGTCTCCTGCAGGGGCTCGGACGCCCACCGTCATCGCGCGACGAAGCGGACCGCGGCGAAGAACACGTCGAGACGGGCGGTCAGCTCGGAGCTCCGGCGGGCGTCGGTCCACACCACGGCGGCCCGGTCGACGGTGGCGGCCAGGTCGAGGCGGGTCCCCTGGTCGGCCTCGCCGGGGGCTCCCTCGGGACCCAGGTCGGAGGAGAACGTCGTCCGCGCCAGCGGCACGCTCGACCACGACCGGCCGCGGTCGGTGCTGGTAGCGAGATAGACGCCGGTGCGAACGTCGCGGCGGTCGGCGCGTCGGTCGAGATAGGCGACGTGGACCCTGCCGTCGGCGACGGCTATCCCCGGCAGGTACTGGGACTGGGCAGACCCCGGGTGGACCCGGGTCGCTTCGCTCCACGTCTCTCCCCCGTCGTCGCTCCGGCGGACAAAGACGTCGGGGTCGCCGGCGCCGGCATCCGCCCAGGTGGCGTACACGGCCCCGTCCTCGGAATCGACGGCCACGCCGGGGAACTTGGGAAGGTAAACGAGGAACCGTTCGTACGGCTCGACCGCCGGCTCGACCACCGACTCCTCGAACGCGACCGCATCCGGCCCGCTGCGAGCGAGCACGAGCTCGAAGGTGCCGCTGTAGACGTCCCCCTCGAGGTTCTCCCAGTCGAAGCGGTCGTCGGCGAAGTCGTAGTAGAGGACGTAGACGTCGCCCCCGGGTCCGACCACGGGCACGGCCGCGCCGACGCGGGCGCGCGCGGGGGAGCTCACCCGCGCGGGGTCGCTCCACGTCTCGCCGCCATCCTCCGAGCGAGCTGCCAGGATCGGCAGACCGGTGTCGATGAACGAGAGGGTTCCGGTGGCCTCTTTGCTTCCCTGCAGCCATGTGAGGTAGAGGTCCCCGGCGGGGGCCAGGGCGACCCGGACCTGGAACGCGTAGGCCTCGTCCAGAACGCTCCGTGGCTCGCCCCACGTCACCCCGGCGTCGTCCGAGGACGACAGCCACACGGCTTCGGGGTTGTTGCCGGGCCCGGTCAGGGTGACGAACACGAGGTAAAGGGTGCCGTCCCCCGACCACGCGAGCTCGGGCGCGTAGGGGCGGTCCTCCCCCTCGGGCACCGGGAAATCGACCTCGCTCCACGTCGCGCCCCCATCCTCGGAGCGATGCAGGGCGGCGGTGAACCGAGGGCGGTCGACCTTGTCGGCCACCACGAGCGTGTCGGGGTCGTCCGGATCCTGGGCGATCGCCGGCGAGTTATGGGCGTCGAGCGAATGGCGCCCCTTGGTCACCGCCACGTCCGTCCCCGGGCGCGCCGTGAGGTCCTCTTCGCCCCCGCGGGCGAGCAACGCGACCGCGGCCCCGGCGATGACCACCGCGGTCGCGGCAAGCAGCATCAGCAGGCGCGACCGTGATGCGCCCCTCTCGGGCCGATGGCCTCGCTCGCCGGTCGACGAGCGATGGGGCGGGGTCGCGGCTACCTGCCCGGCAACACGTAGATGCGATCGAGACCCGACGCGTGCGCCTTCAGCCACGCCGACGATGCGGCCTTCAGGTCGGCGCCCACAAGGACGAGGACGACGGCTCCCACGCGGCCCGCAGCGGCCCCCGTCGCGATGACGGTCGCCGGGTCGTTCGGGGCGAGCAGCGCGACGTTGGACGGGCCTCCGCGCGCGAGGAGCTCGTCGGCGACCTTCACGGAGGTCCGCTGGCCGGTGCCGGCTCCGAGACGGGTGGGGTCGGGCAGCTGGGCCATCACGTCGTCGGGCACGCGCTCGGGTGACGCCACCACCAGCGTGTGACGGATACCCCGTTCGGCGATCGCGCGCCGCGTCGCCAGCGGGACCTCTGCTTCGGTGACGAACAGGACCGGGAGATCGAGGAGCGGAGCGATCCCCGCGGCGGTGGCGGCCTCGGCGGCTGCGGCCGCGTCCGGTTCACCGAGGATGATCACGGCGGTGTTGTCGGGGACCGGGTGCGCGGTGGGGTTATAGGACGGCATCGGCGTGACGAGCTCGGCCACCCGGCGCGCCGTGTCGAACCGGTCGGACCCCGCTATGCGCTGAAGGTCCTCGATCCCGGCGCGCCGAAGGTCCTCCTCGACGGCCGGACCGATCTGCTCGGCATCGCCGACCAGGAACGCCCGCTCTGCCCGCAGACGACGCACCTCCGCCTCGGTAGCCGGATCCAGTCCGGAGGCCGCGGTCACCAGCAACGACCCGCCGCGGTCGCGCGCCAGGGTCGCCGCGACGAGCTCCAACGGGACGTCGTCCTCCGGGGCGATCACGACGGTCGCCTTCGAGTAATCGCCGTTCGCCTGCCCGGCCGTGCCCCCGGCGGGGAAGGCGAGCTGGGACAGGGTCACCCACGCCGCTCGCCGCCGCGCGTGCACCCGGGTCGTGATCGCGTCGCTCCGCCCGCCGGGCGCCACCTTCGACGTGAAGATGTCCTGCGCGCCGGTGATGAAGTTGCCGAGGCGCGTGTCCGACCACGCGGCCAGAGCCCCTCCGGGCACGGTGGCGAGCTGGAGCGGCGCCTGGATGAAGCAGCACGACCAGATCCCCTGGAACCGGTTGATCGGACGATCCGTCACCCTGCGGTTGGCCGAGAACGTCTGGCCGCCGTCGTCCGAGGTGGCCGCGTAGACGTCGGCCAGACCGGGCTGGTCGAACGCATCGGCTCCGTTGCCCCCGGCCGGGTCGTGCCGGTAGTCGTACCACGCGACCTGGACGACACCGTCGCCGGCGGCGATCCACGGCCGGTACTGGATCGTCACGTCGCCTACCGGGTTGTCGTTCACGCGCGCCGCCGGGCTCCACGTCTCTCCCCCGTCGGTCGAGGTGGAAGCGAATACGTCCCAGTCCCGCACGAGGATGTTGCCCTCACCGGTGCCCGGGTACAGCCCGTTGCGAATGTCGGCCCACACCACCGAGATGTCGCCCGTTGACGGATCGACCGCACCGACCGGGATCTGCGTCGAGAACAGTCCTCTCGGCGCGCCGGCGTCCACGACCGAGGTCGTCCAGGTCGCTCCCTCGTCGCGGCTCGCCGCCATCGCGACCCGGGGAGGTCCGAAGGCGAAGACCGGGTCGGTCCGGCTCCGATCGAGGTAGAAGACGTAGAGCTCTCCCTCGGGACCGACCTCGAGCCGGCCGGCCGAAGGCCGCTGCGCCGAAGGAACCGCGACCACCGGGTCGGCGAAGGTCCGGCCTCCGTCGGCCGATGCCGACACGACGAGCTGGCCCCCCTCGCCCCACAGGGCATAGGCGCGTTCGCGCGACGCGAACCGCACCCGCGTGTTGGTCCCGGCCGGCGAGAGCACGATGCTCCACGACCGTCCGCCGTCGTGGGAGAGGGCGACCTGGTCGCTGCCGGAGTCGCCCGGACCGGCGCGGAACGCGTACAACAGCGCTCCGTCGGGCGCCAGCGCGAGGTCGCGAGTGCCGTTGAAGCCGGCGAAGCTGCAGTCCGATAGCTCCGGGGTCTGGGGGCTCTTTCGCTCTTCCCAGCTGCGTCCGGAGTCGGCCGAGAACCACAGCTGGCATGACCCTCTTTCGTAATCCGTGACGGCTAGAGCGACGTTGCGGCCGCGCGCCGCGAGCGCGGGGGCTTCGTACAAGCGGGTCGGGGGGACGATGACGGTGGCGCGCCGGTTGGGCGAGACCTCAGCGGTGCGCGGTGCAGCGCCGAGCGGCGTACCCGACAGCGCGACCAGCGCCGCGAGCGTGACCGGCAGCGAGGCGCCGGCGGCTCTCCGAAGACCCATCACCCACAGGTTTTCGGCGGGAACCGTCGCTATCCTGCCTGGAGCGATCCCGGCACGTCCGTTGGATCGCCGCGCGCGTTCGCCACCACCGCCTGGCCCAGCGAGATCCCGCCGTCGTTCGGCGGGACCCGGTGGTGGATCAGGACCTCGAACCCGCGCGCCTCCAGCCCGGCGCGAACGCGCTCGAGCAGGAACAGGTTCTGCCACGTTCCGCCCGACAGCGCCACCGTCCCGAGTCCCTCTTGTCCGCGCAGGTTCTCTGAGACATCGAACAGCGCGCGGGCCAGCCCGTTATGGAAGCCTGCGGCGGCCTCGGGCACGGCGCGCCCGGACACGAGGTCCTCGGCGAGCGCGCCGATCAGCGCGACCCCGTCGATCTCACCGTCGGTGACCGGGCACGGGTACGCGAGGTCCGAGCCGGGATCGGCGGCCTGCTCGAGCTCGGCCGCGGCCTGGCCCTCGTAGCCGGCGGTGTGCCTCAGACCACAGAGAGCCGCGGCGGCGTCGAACAGCCGCCCCGCGCTCGACGTCGGCGGCGCGTTGAGACCGGCGCGCGCCATCTTCAGGACCGGCGCCCACCGCCACCGCGACGAGCGCACCGAGTCGAGGTCGAGATCGGTCGCCGCGGGCTCGCCGAACGCCTCGGCGAGGTAGACCGCGGCCATACGCCACGGCTGCTTGATCGCGGCGCTCCCTCCGGGTAGGGGCACGTAGCGCAGGTGCCCCGCGCGCCGGTAGCCGGCGAGGTCGCAGACGAGGATCTCGCACCCCCAGATCGCGCCGTCGTCGCCGTAGCCGGTCCCGTCCAGCGCCAACCCGATCACGCGCTCGGCGCGCCGGTTGTCGGCGAGGCACGACGCTATGTGTGCGTGGTGATGCTGGACCCCCACGTGTTCGACCACCTCCTGGTCGAGGGCCCACTTCGTGGACAGGTACTCGGGATGCAGGTCGTGGGCGACGACCTCGGGACGCAGTCCGTAGATCGCCGAGAAGTGTGCGACCGCGTCGCGGAACGCGCGCATCGCGTCCCAGCTCTCGAGGTCGCCTATGTGGTGGGAGACGATCGCGCGCGTGCCGGCACCGAGGCAGAACGTGCTCTTCAGCTCGGCGCCGGCGGCCAGCACCAGCCGGCGGAACGGGCTCTTCACCACGAGCGGCTCCGGAGCGTAGCCGCGGGCGCGGCGCAGTGGGTACTCGACCCCGTCGACCACCCGCACGACCGAGTCGTCGCAGCGCATCCGGATCGGGCGGTCGTGGCCCAGGAAGAGGTCCGCGCTACCGCCGAGGCGATCGAGCACGAGATCGTCTTCGTAGACGATCGGCTCGTCCGACAGGTTCCCCGACGTGAGGACGAGCGGCCCGTCGAACGCGCGCATCAAGAGGTGGTGCAGTGGGGTGTAAGGGAGCATGACCCCGAGGAAGCGGTTACCGGGAGCGACGCCCGAGGCGACCGGGGAGGTCGGCGCCCGCGGGACGAGCACGATCGGTCGCCGGCGGCCCGCGAGGACCCCTTCTTCGGCCGCGCTCGGCCGGGCGATGCGCCTCGCCCACCGACGGTCCGGCACCATCACGGCGAGCGGCTTCTCCTCGCGGTTCTTCCTCCGGCGAAGCTCGCTGACCACCGCTTCGTCGGTCGCGTCGCACGCGAGGTGGTATCCACCGAGACCCTTGAGGGCGACTATCCGACCGGCGCGCAGGGCCGCCGCCGCGCCGGCGACGGGGTCGCCGTCCACCGGCGCGCCGGTCCGGTCCAGCAGGCTGAGGCGTGGACCGCAGCGGGGGCACGCTATCGGCTGCGCGTGGAAGCGCCGGTCGCGCGGGTCTTCGTACTCGGCCCGGCATGCCGCACACATCTCGAACGACGCCATGGTCGTGGCGGCGCGGTCGTACGGGATCGCCGTCGCGATCGTGAAGCGAGGCCCGCAGTCGGTGCAGTTGGTGAACGCATACCCGAAGCGACGTTCGTTCGGGTCCGACATCTCCGCTAAACACGCGTCGCAGGTAGCGATGTCCGGCGAGATCGGGGCGCGCATGCCGGTTCCGTCTGCGCTCTCGCGGATCTCGAACGACATGCTGCCCTCCGGCGCGAGATCGCGCGTGGTAACGTCCTCCACGACCGCGAGAGGGGGTGGCTCCGCGAGCAGGCCGACCTCGAAGCCGGCAACCGCCTCGGCGGGCCCCTCGACCTCGACGACCACTCCGGCGGTGTCGTTGGCGACGAAACCCGTCAGGCCGAGCTCCGCGGCGCGCCGGTAGACGTACGGCCGGAAACCGACGCCCTGGACGACCCCGGCGATGCAAAAGCGCCTGCGGAGCGTGGGACCGCTCGCTACCGGGTCGGCCGCCACGCGCCCGGAGGGCGGGTCGTTAGGACCCGATGCGCGAGGTCTCGGTGCGCGGCGCGCCCTTCTTCACGATCGCGTCGTAGCGCGTGAGGTAGCCCTGCACCGTGCGAGAGGTCTCGCGCAACGTCCCGGCCCACGCGTGGAGCCAGTCGAGGCCCTCGTCCGTCAGCTCGTACTTGCGGCGCGCCGGGCCGATCTCGGAGGTCTCCCACACCGAGCGCATCAGGCCCTCCTGCTCCATGGCTCGGAGCGCGCGGTACAGGCCGCCCGGGTCGGCGCCCTTCAGCCCGAACTCCCGCAGACGTTCGAGGAGGTCGTACCCGTGCGACGCCTCTTCGGCGACGAGTAGGAAGAGGCAGGCCCGCATGAAGTTCTTCGGCAAGCCGCCCAGGGGTTCGTCGGAGCTAGCGCGCGCCATAACAGCCTCCTCAGTGATCGCCGTGATGGTGGGAGTGGTCGTGTTCGAGGTCATGGAGGCTGCCGATACGCTCCGCGGCGCACGCCTCCGCCTCGTCCGGGTCGGCGTGGCACCAGCAATCGGCCCCGCACTCGCCGTGCGCCGAACGGGTCAGCTCGGAGAACTCCTCGCCGAAGACGCGCCCGCCGTGCTTGCGACCCTCCTCGGTCATCCGGAAGCGGCCCTCGGGGGTCCGCTCGAGCAGGCGTTCCTCCACGAGGCGGTCGAGGTAGCGCACCCCGATCTCGGCGTCGACGCCGAGGAAGCGCTCGAGGAGGCTGGCATCGACCTCGTCGCCCACCCCCGGGAACTTCTCGCCTTGGATCCAGTACATGACCTGCAGGATCTCGTCGCGCCAGAACAGGGCTCTCAGGGCTTCGGACTTCGGCACGTGGAGCTTCTCCATGGGTCCCCCTATCCTCGCGCGTATACCGGGCCGGCCGCCAGGACCCGCTCGACGAGCTCCCTTACCGCCGTCACCGACGGCGCTCCGGGGTCGTGGTCCACCGGGGCTCGGCCTGCCCGCTCGGCCGCGGCCAGCGACTCGTCGAACGGGATCGCGCCGAACAGCTCGAGATCGCTCTGGTCGCAGAACTCGCGGATCGCCTGATCGTCGGAGGCGTCGCGGACCTTGTTGGCGACCACCACGACGCGCGGGATGCCGAGCTGGGTCCCCATCGCGTAGTAGCGGCGCGCCGTCTCGAGGGACTTGAAGTAGGGCTCCGCAACCACCAGCATGACATCCACCGCCTCGGTCGTCGAGCGGCTGAGGTGCTCCGGCGACGCCTCGTTGTCGACGACCACGAGCCGTCCGTCCGTCGGAAGCTCGTGCAGGAGGCCACGGACCGTGGCATGAGAGGAGCACATTCAGCCGGTACCGGCGCCGCGCGGCGCGCCGAGGAGGAGAAGGCGCACGTTGTCCGGACAGTCGACCCCGAACTCCGCCTCGACCTGCTCGACCGGCCGGGACAGGGCGAGATGGACCTCGCCGTTCACCCGTCTGTGGTCCATCAGCCCGTGCGGCAGCGGGGTGATCGCCTCGAACACCTCACGCGACAGGCCCAGAGTCAGGGCAAGGTTGGGGTTGGTGTCGGCGTCGATCGCCAGCACCGGGCTGCCGCCCCGCCCGGCAAGGCGGGCGAACGTGCCCGAGAGCGTGGTCTTGCCCGACCCGCCCTTGCCCGAGATGGCGACTTTCATGCCCACCAGTCTAGTCGGTATCTATCTGTCTGCGACACCCACCGGCACTACGGCGTAAGGTCGCGTCCCGTGGCCGAGACACCGCCGATCGACGTGACCGAGCAGCCCCAGTTCTGCCCCTGGTGTGGCGTCCCGGTCCCCTACCGCGCCGACGAGCACACCCCTCTGTACCGCGCCCTGGCCGACCAGAAGGGGGTCGAGCCCCCGGACGCGATGGAGCACTCGCTCCACACCGACGCGTACGTCTGCGGCTGCCCCGGGTGCCGGCGGGTGAGCCACGTGATCGGCCACCCTCCGACGGACTGAAGCGGAGCGTCGCGACCCGACTCGCCAGCCCCCTATAACAGGCGGCGGAGCACGTGGTACTGGGTCGCCTGAGCCTCTTGGATGCGCGGGACGTAGTCGGCGTCTATGGGGTGGACACGGTCGCACAGCTCGGCCAGGCGTCCGCCGCCGTAGCCGGTAAGCGCGACGGTGAGAAGACCGCGGCGCGCCGCTTCCTCGACCGCGGCGAGCACGTTCCGAGACCCTCCGCTGGTCGAGATGGCCACTACGACGTCACCAGCCTTGCCGTGCGCGATCACCTGGCGGGCGAAGACATTCTCGAAGCCCACGTCGTTGCCGACGGCAGTGACGACGGCCTCATCGTTGGTGAGCGACATCGCGGCCACCGGCGCCATGCCCGGAGGCGGCGTCATCAGGTCGACGACGAGGTCCTGAGC
>JBHENN010000013.1:0-10017 GCA_046262015.1 Actinomycetota bacterium
TCTGTCGGTGTTCTCTCTGCCACTGACGCTGCTGTTCCTCGCTCTCGCCGGGGCGGCGGATGTGGTCAGCGCGGTGTTCCGGGGCACGATGCTGGTCGAGCGGACCCCTGACTCCCTGCGAGGCCGGGTGTTGGCGGTGAACATCATGGTCGTGACCGGTGGCCCTCGCCTCGGCGACCTCGAAGCGGGACTCGTCGCGGGCATCCCCGCGATCGGCCCTGCCGGCTCGATCGTGGTCGGAGGGCTCGCCTGCCTGGCCGGCACGGCCGCGGTCGCGGCCGCCTTCCCATCTCTCCGCGACTACGTCGCGGTCCCCGGCGCGACCGCAGCCGCCTCGTCGTCACCCCTCTCGGGACCGACGCGCGAGCCCGAGACGGGCCCGACGCACTGAGCGCGCTCAGACGGCGGCGCGGCTCCGCTCGTCGGCGGCCCAGGCCGCGAGCAGGCCCCGGTAGTGCGCGACGAAGCGGTCGCGCTCGTGGGCCGGGAAGGTCGTCTCTACCGTCTCGATCAGGAGGCGGTCGAACTCGTCGCTCTCGACGAACTCGACCATGGCCTCATCGATCTCCGGCAGGTGCTGCTCGCAGAACCGATGGTACGCGTCGACGTCGAAGTATTCGTTGGCGAGGCGGCCGTACTCGCCCAGCTTGTCTTCGTAACTGAGGTCGTCGCGGTCGCCTATCTCGAAGTAGCGCCGCGTGTCCTGGTCGATACGCATCCGGCGCCCCGTCGCGGCGCAGAAGATCGACCACTTCGCGAGCGCCTTTATGGCCCACGGAAAGTAGTAGTGCAGGCTGGTCAGGGCGATGTCGGGGTTCGCGTTGGCGTAGTCGATCGGATAGACCTGTCCGTCCTTGACGATCGTCTCGCACGAGTTGAACTCCCACAGGAAGAACGCGTTCACGAGCTTGCCGATCGTGGTCACCTCCCGGCCGAGGTCGGGAGACAGGAAGCTGTGGTCGACCTGGTAGCGGTCGTACATCGGCCGCCCGGGGTCGTACTTCATCACCATGGTCTCGGCGCCGATCGAGAGGCTGCGCACGAAGACCTCGAAGTCGTCCACCGCGGCTTGAAGGTGCATCAATCGTTCGCCCGATTGGTCGTAGCCGCGATGCAGCTCGTGATCGTTGCGGATCTTAGTGACCCCGACCCATGCCCCGCCGTCGAACGGCTTCATGTAGAGGGGATAGCCGACCTGGTGGGCCACCTCCTCGAGCTTGAAGGGCAGGTTGTAACGCGCGGCGGTGTAGGGGAAGCGCGGGTTCTCCGGCGGCTGCTTCGTGGGAAGCAGCCACGTGTCGGGGACCTTGAGCCCGAGACGGATCATGGCGCAGTAAGCGGAATGCTTCTCCATCGCCTGGAACGTGAACGGGTTGTTCATCAGGTAGACGTCGTCCATGAGGGCGATCTTCTTCAGCCATTCGCGCGGAACGAAGTACCAGTACGCGAGACGGTCGATCACCACCGCATAGCGCGGCTTCGCCCGCAGGTCGAAGGGCTCGATCGTGATCCGATCGGTGGCGAACGAATGCTCCTCGCCAGCGTATGAGACGCGCGGTCGCAGGCGTCGGAACAGGGCCTCGAAGGCTCCGGACCAGTCCTCCTCGGTCCCGAGCAGGAGCCCGATCAGGTGCTTCTTCGCCATCAGCAGAACCTCGGCAGGTGATGCGCGATCTGGTTGCGCCACGACGGCCAGTCGTGCGGTACGTCGTGGCCCCACAGGTCCAGCTCGCAGCGTATCCCCTTGCTCACCAAGAGCTCCGCGAACCGGGTGGTGCTCGCGAGCGCGCCCGTAGTGTCCTCCCACTGGCCCTGTCCGCAGATCAGCAGCAGGCTCGCACGCTCGCGCAGCCATGTGAGATGTGCTGCCTCGGCATTGGCGATGTAGTCCATCGGATTGTTGAAATAGACGGTGTCGCCCCGCTCTCCCCAGCCCGTGCCGGCGACGTCGTAGACGCCGCTGTGGCAGATCGCGAGGGGGAACAGGTCGGCTCGCTTGAGGGTGAGGTTGGCCGCGTGGTAGGCGCCGAAGCTGCAGCCGGTCACCATGATGTCGCCGGCTCCCCGACTGTCATCGTGGATCCAGGGCACGACCTGGTTCAGGATCCAGTCTTCGTACGCGGTGTGGCGGCGAGCCCGTTCTTCGAGAGGGAGGTCGTTGCGGCTCCAGCTCGATGCGTCGAAGCTGTCCACGCAGTAAACCTTGACGCGGCCCGCGTCGATCAGGTGCGCGATCGACGCGATCATGCCCCGGTCCTCGTAGTCCCGCCGGCTGCCCTGCTCGGACGGGAACACCAACATGGGGCGGCCGTAGTGGCCGTACGCGATGACGGCCCCCTCGCCGCCGATGGCGGGGGAGAACAGCCCTGCCTCTTGCCGTCTCATGCCCACAGCCGGGCAAGGAGGTCGACGAGGTGCGGGTCGAAGGTGTCACGCCAGCCCGTCCAGTTGTGCGCGTCGCGATTCTCGTGGAGCCGAACGTCATAACCCTGCCGCACCAGGGCATCCCGCATCGCCCGGTTGTTGCCGAGGTTCTCTTCGGCCGTTCCGCACGTCATCACCACCGGGATCGGATGGGCCCATCCGTCCGCGGCCAGGACCTGGCCCACGAGGCGCGAGATCCTGCGGAAGCGGGCGAATCCGGCTTCTTGCGGATCGAACCGCTGCCGGAAGTAGCTGCCGGATTGGAGGAACAGGGCTCCGAACGACGCCGGGCTCTTGCGATGGACCTGCAGCATCGCCAACGCGCCGAGACTGGCGCCCATCCCGATGCGCATCCTGCGTCCGTGAGGGGCAGGAGCGATCTCTGCGAGGGCGGGCAGTATCTCCAGCGCGAGTGCACGGCCGTACGCGGCCGAACCCGAATAGATCTCGTCCCGATCGACCGGCTGAAGGAGGGCGGCGCGCACCGGCGGAAGCCTGCCGGCCGCTGTCATCACATCGAGGAGCGATAGCAAACCCGAGAAGTCGGCGTATTCGAAGCCGTCGTGGGCCACCACGAGGGGAAGTGGCTCGTCGGGCGCCGCCCCGGCGCTGGTCCATAGCCTGACCGGCACCGCGGCGCGTAGCGCGCGGCTCTTGATCTCGTGGTGCGTGACCGTCCCCTGAGCCGCGCTTCGCTCCACCCACGCCGGTGCTCGGTACTCGGGGAACTCCACCACCGACTTGTCGCCGAAGGCGCCCGGCGCACGCCTCGGGTTGAACGGGTCGCACAGCAGCTCGGTGTGACCTTCGCCGTAAGTGAACTCGAGCTGGTACTCCATACGGTCTGCAGCAGGACGGGGCAACAGGAGCTGCCACCACTCAGAGGCGGCGAAACGCACGAACTCCGGTCCCAGTCGAGGGCGGGCCACCTCCTGGCTCAGGCGAACCCGGGTGAGCACCGCATCCGGATCGTGGACCTCGAAGCTGACGTATGGACGCTCGTCCTCGGCCGACGACGTGACGGGTTCCAGCCTGTGCGCTCCTACCCGCGCGGTTCCCACGAGAAGAACCTGATCGCGCCGAGCAGTCCCACGACCCCCCAGACCGCGACCACGAACAGGTCGCTCGCTTCCCACCCGCTGCCGGAGCCGGGATTGAACGCCGACATCACCGCCTCGGCAAAGTGCTTGATGGGGAACACGTCCGCGATAGTCGTCATCCATTCCGGGGCGTCGTCGGTCGGGAAGAAGACCCCGGACAGGAACAGCAACGGGAGGATCGACGCGTTGACGATGGCCGGCGCGGCGTCCGCGTTCGGTATCACCGCCGTGATGGCAAGCCCCAGGCTGCAGAACGCGGCCGCGCCGACCGCCAGCGTCACTACGAACGCAGCGAGGGTTCGGCCGGGCAATGCAACGTCGTAGAGGAAGCGTCCGCAGAGGCTTACGATCAGAACGAGAAGGAGCGCGATCAGTGTCGCGTGCATGATCTTTCCCAGAAGGTACGCGGTGCCGGGCAGCGGGGTTCCGCGTTTGCGCTTGAGTACCCCCTCCTCGCGGGCGAAGGCCACGTTCATGGCGATATTCGTGTAGCAGGCAGTGATCACCGAGAACGCTGCGATCGACGGTACGAAGTACTGGGTGTTGTCCTTGAAGACGCCGGCGAAGATGAATAGGAACATCAGCGGGAAGGCGAAGATGAAGAACGCCGCAGCCGGGTTCCTCCAGAAGGCCTTGTTCTCCCACGCGACCTGTCGCAGGGCGAGAGTGGCTGCGCTCACGACGATCCCCCTGAGCTCTTGGTGAGCTCGAGGTAGACGTCTTCGAGCGACGGTCGGGCAACGGCCAATCCCCGGAGGTTGATCGAGCCGTCCAGAGCCCACCGGGTCAGCTCGTGGAGGAGCGGAACGGGCTCGGCAGTGGCGATCTCGATCCTGCCGTCGCGCCGAACGGCATGTCGCGCCAGGCCGTCGGGAAGCGATGCATCGTCATCGAGTGAGAAGGAGATCCGTGTGGTCGCCGCACCCCCACCCATGAGCTCTGCAGGCGGCCCCTCCGCGATGATCGATCCGGCCGAGATGATCCCCACCCGGCCGGCGAGGTGTTGCGCCTCGTCCATGTAATGCGTGGTCAGTAGCACGGTCTTGTCGAGCGCCTGAAGGCTCTTGACCATGTCCCAGGCATTCCGGCGAGCCCCCGGGTCGAACCCGGTCGTGGGTTCGTCGAGGAACAGCAGCTCGGGGTCCCCGGCCAGCCCGACGGCCACGTCGAGCCGGCGTTTCTGGCCGCCGGACAGCTTGGTCACCCGGGCGCGCCGCTTCTCCTGCAGGCCGACGACCTCGACGATCTCGTCCAGCGGGCGGGGCTGCGGGTAGTAGCCCCGATACTGCTCGATGACCTCCTCGACCGTGAGGAAGGGCTCGACGCCGGTCTCCTGCAGGACGATCCCGATCTTCCGGCGGAACGCTTGCTCGCGCTTGCCGGGGTCATGGCCGAGGACGCGGACGTCGCCCGACGTACGTTCGCGATAACCCTCGAGGATCTCGATGGTCGTCGTCTTGCCTGCCCCTTTCGGCCCGAGCAGCGCGTAGATCTCGCCCCGTTCGATATCGAGGTCGACCCCGGCGACCGCCTCGAGCTCGCCGTAGGTCTTGCGCAGGGAACGGACCTCGATCGCGGCGGTGGGCATCGGGCGAGGATAGTGCGGTTCGGTCCCGAGCCCGGATCTTCTTGGGATCGGGTCTTCAGGCAGGAGCCGCCGGGCGCAGGACGTATGCTCCTTCGGAGCAACGGTGCTGAAGACCTGGGGGGGAACATGAGATCGGGAACTGACGTGGCCGCGTCGGCAGCACGGCACCCTGGAGCGAGCGGTCCTCGGCGGATCCCGGCCAGGGCCTCTTGGGCAGGCCTCGCCGCGGCTCTCCTCTTGTCTCTCTTCCCCGCCGCAGCCGCAGGTGCCCCTGCGGGCGGGACGGTCCTCCGGGTCGCCGAGGCCGTACCCGGGAGCTACCTCGTCACCCTTCAACCCGACGCCACCGATGTCGTGGCCACGGCTACCGGCTTGGCGCGCGCTCTCCGCGGTGAGCTCGGCTATGTCTACACCCACGCCCTCAAGGGTTTCTCCATCGCGCTCAAGCCTTCGGCCGCCGAGGCGCTCAGCCGCGATCCTCGCGTCGCGCTCGTCGAGCAGGACCCGGTGGTCCGCGCGATCGACACGCAGACGGGCCCCCCGTGGGGTCTCGATCGCACCGATCAGCGCAACCTCCCCCTGAGCGGCTCGTACGTGTATAACGCGACGGGTGCGGGAGCCACCGCCTACATCATCGATACCGGCATCCGTACATCTCACTCGGACTTCGGCGGGCGCGCCTCCCATGGATACGACTTCGTCGACGGCGACGCCGACGCCAGCGACTGCAACGGTCACGGCACGCATGTAGCCGGCACGGTCGGAGGCACTAGCTACGGGATCGCGAAGGCCGCCTCCCTGGTGGGAGTGCGGGTCCTCGACTGTGGGGGGAGTGGATCCGGCGCCGACATCATCGCCGGCATCGACTGGGTCACCGCGCAGCACACCGCCGGAGAGAACGACGTCGCGAACATGAGCCTCGGCACGTTGGTCGGCACCAGCTCCACGATCGATGCCGCGGTGAGGAACTCGATCTCCGACGGCACGACGTACGCGATCGCCGCCGGGAACGGCGGGCTCCTAGGCGTTGGAGAGGATGCCTGCAACACCTCTCCGTCTCGGGTCGCCGAAGCCCTGACGGTGTCTGCTACCGATAGCAGCGACCGCAAGGCATCGTTCGCGAACTACGGCACTTGCGTCGACATCTTCGCTCCGGGCGTCTCGGTCAAGTCGGCCTGGTACACCAACGACACGGCGACCAACACCATCAGCGGAACCTCCATGGCGGCGCCACATGTAGCGGGGGTCGCGGCTCAGTACCTTCAGGTCAACCCGGGATCGTCTCCCGCCGCGGTCGCCTCGGCCATCACCGGCAACGCAACCACCGGCAAGGTGACGAGCGCGGGGTCGGGTTCGCCGAACCGTCTCCTCTACAACGGCTTCATCAGCGCGGCGCCCGCTCCCAGCCCATCTCCGAGTCCCAGCCCTACGGGCCCGACCAACAGCGCGCCGGCCGCTAGCTTCACCGAGACGTGCTCGGGCCTGACCTGCACCTTCACCGACACCAGCACGGACTCCGACGGCACGATCGCCGGACGAAGCTGGAACTTCGGAGACGGCTCGACCTCGACCGCGGCCAACCCCTCGCACACCTACGCCGCCGCAGGGACCTACACGGTGTCGCTGACCGTCACCGACGACGACGGCGCCACCGGCTCGACCTCACACGCGGTCACGGTCGCGACGAGCAGCGATCCCGACCCGAGCACCCCCACCCTGACGAACGCCGTGGCCACGAGCGACACCAACGGGGCCAAGGGGACGTGGAAGTATTACAAGATCCAGGTGCCGGCCGGGAAGTCCTCGCTCAAGGTCGAGTTGGCGGGTCCGTCGTGTGGCCTGCTCAGCTGCAACCCCGACCTCGACCTGTACGTGCGGCAGGCAGCCAAACCCACCACCACGAGCTATGCGTGCCGTGTGTACACCTCGTCGTCGTCGGGCACGTGCACGATCTCGAACCCAGCCGGCGATTGGTGGTACGTCGGGGTCCACGTCTATTCCGGGACCGAGGTCAAGAGCTACACGATCAAGGCAACCTATTAGTTCCGGCTGACCGAGCCCAGACGGCTCGCTGTTGGTTCGGGGGTACCTAGCGATCGCTTATGGCATCCCCAGCTTCAACCGTTCTTCTGGAGCCTGGCAGTGACGGCGGTGGTCGCGGCCCTCGTTTCGTGGCGACGCTGCCGGTGACCGGCGTCCCGACGCATCCCGCACCCCGGCCGCAGTCCCATATCCTGGTCCCATGGCGGGGTTCCTGCAGACACCTCCCGAGCTTCCCGACTCCTGGCAGGGCGACCGCGCCCTGCGCGAGACGGTCCGGTTCCATCTCTCCGAGGACCTCTGGGACGCGGCCGAGGCGGCGCTCGGCCCGATGGGAGAGCTCGCGGCGTCGGACGACGTGCAACGTCTCGCGGCCCGGGCCGAGAGCGAGCCCCCGAGGCACGTCCCCTTCGCCCCATGGGGTGAACGGGTCGATGAGATAGAGGTCTCGCCCGCGTACACGGAGCTGGGCCGTATCGGGATCGAGGCGGGCGTCACCGCACTGCCCTACGAGGGAGGGCCCTTCGGACCGGCGGCGCGGATCGTGTGGGGCGCGCTGATCGCGTTGTGGGGGCCGTCGTCTGCCCTCTATAGCTGCCCCGTGGCGATGACTGATGCCGCTGCGCGCACCCTGCTGGATCATGGCGATGCCTCAGAGTCCGCCATCGTGGACCGATTGACCACGCGCGACCCGGACTCGGCATGGACCAGCGGTCAGTGGATGACCGAGACGGCGGGAGGCTCTGACGTCCGGCGCACCGGGACCCGTGCGGTGCGCGACGGTACCGGGGCGTGGCGCCTGTACGGCACCAAGTGGTTCACGAGCGCGACGACATCCGAGATGGCGCTGACGCTTGCTCGTCCGGAAGGCGCTGCTGAAGGAGCGCGTGGCCTGGCCCTGTTCCGCGTCCAGCGGGTGCTCGAGGATGGTGCGCGCAACCAGATCGTGGTGCGTCGTCTCAAGGACAAGCTGGGTACCCGCGCCGTGCCGACCGCCGAGCTCGAGCTCCAAGGAGCGCTGGCGCACCCCGTGGGCGACGTGCTGGACGGAGGCGGGGTGCGCAGGATCGCCACGATGCTCAACCTCACGCGGATCCACAACGCGCTCGGCTCCGTCGGCGCGCTCGCGCGCGGGCTCGCGTGGGCCAGGGCGTACGCGCGAGTGCGCGAGGTGTTCGGGCGTCCGCTCCAGTCGATGCCGGCCCACGCCGCCACCCTGACCGACGTGGCCGTCGATCATGCAGCCGCCCTGGCGCTCACCTTCAGATGCTGTGAGCTCGTGGGCAGGGTCGAGGCGGATACTGCTACCGACGGCGAGCGCGCCCTTCTGCGTGCTCTGACCCCTCTAGCGAAGCTTGCAACCGCGCGGTGGGCGATCGCGGGGACCGCCGAGTGCATGGAAGCGCTCGGGGGAGTGGGCTACTGCGAGGACTCGGGCATGCCGGCGGTCGTACGTAACGCCCACGTACTTCCGATCTGGGAGGGGACGACCAACGTGCTCGCGCTCGACGTCTTGCGAGCAGGGGAGCGGTCCGGCGCGGTCGCCGCAGTGCTCCAGGACGCACGTGCGGCTGCAGCTTCGGTGCGCACGGACCACAACGTGAGCCAGGCCGCAGAGGATGTCGACGCGGCGGTCCGCGAGCTCGAACGTCGGGCTGTTGCCATGGCTGCGAGCGCTGAGCCCGCCGAGGCGTCCGCGCGTTCGTTCGCTCTCGGGCTTGCAACGACCTACGCATGCGCTCGGCTGTGTCTCCAGGGCTCGTGGGCGGCGCGCCGAGGAGATCCACGCACCGCTGCGGCAGCGGTGCGGCTCGGCGCGCGGGGGCTGGTGCCACCCGAAGCTCCTGAGGCGCTGTTCCTGGGGATGGACGAAGCTCCCGCCATCGCGCCCTGACCCATCCGCGCGGGAGGCGAGCGCCGAACCTCTCCTGATGACCGAGAAAGCCCCGTTCCGTGCGCGTCTTGGCGCCGTCTGCATCGCAGCAGCCGGTGTTGTGGCGCTGTCCTCCTGCGGAGGCGTCACCAACCCGCAAGCTGGGGCGCCTACCACCGCGCCATCGTCCCGTGCGGACGATGGCGGCGACCCGGGGTCCGCATCGGACGCGGCGGTCCTAGTGAAGAACATCGCGTTCGATCCCGCATCGCTCGAAGTCGAGGTCGGGACCGAGGTCCTCTGGACGAACGACGACGGACCCGTCCGCCACACCGTGACCTCCGGACAGCCTCCTACCGACGCGGTGCCGGGCTTGTCCGAAGGCAAGCCGGCGAAGAAGACCGGCGTCTTCGACGGCGACCTGCCGCAAGGAGGCGCGACCTACAGCTTCACTTTCGAGAAGGCCGGAGCGTACGCGTACTTCTGCGAGGTACATCCTTCGATGACGGGAACGATCGTCGTCCGCTGAGCGGATCGTAGAAGTCGCAATCCACCCGAGCCCCGTGGTCCGAACAACAGCCGGGTCCACGAGCGACTCGAACCGATCCGATCCGACACGAGGAGTGATGCATGAAGAAGAACCTCTTGCTTCGAATGGGTGCAGCGCTGTTGGCGTTCGCCCTTCTCGGAGCTGCGTGCAGTAGCGACACCGAGACCGACGCCGGCAGCGCGGCGAACAAAAGCGCGTCCGCCGACACAGACATGGACAAGGAGCTTGCCGTCGGGGTCGACACTCCTGCGGCGACGCTGAACCGCGACCTGACGCACCTGCTGGACCTGCACGAGTACAACGCCGGCATCGCGATCTACACCGCGGTGCAGGCTGGCGGCGACCTCAAGGACCCGACGGTCGCGGCTGCGGTCCAGGAGCTCGACGACAACTCGGTCGCACTCTCCGAGGCGATCGGGTCGGTCTACGGCGATGCCGGGGC
>JBHENN010000014.1:0-30914 GCA_046262015.1 Actinomycetota bacterium
AGGTCCAGCGCGTTCGTCAGGTCCGGGTGCGACGGCACGACACGCACCGCGAAGCCGTAGAGACCGGGCGACTCGGAGGTGAACGTGCCACGGTACGTGCAGGAGCCGTCGACAACCGACGCCGCGGTCATGTCACGCACGGCCGGGTCCTGCAGCTCGCCGTTCGCACCGACCGATCCGTGCGCGAGCTGCACGCACACGTCCTCGGTCGACAGCCTGCCGAGCACCACGGTAGCCGTGACCGCACGTTCCTCTCCGACCTCGGCGGCAAGCACCTCGCCCTCCACCTCGACGATCCTCACGTCTTCCCAGGTCTCCTTGACGCGCCGCTTCCATTCCGACAACGCTCGGGCGCGCTGGTAACCGTCGGCCGCCATGTCCCGGCCCTGCGCGGCGGCGGGCTCGTACAACGTCTGGACGTAGTCCCTCACCATCCGATCGGCCGACACGAACGCCCCCAGCCCGCCGATCGAAGCCTTCATGCGTTGCACCCAGCGGCGGGGAACCGGGCCTTCGGCGCGGTCGTAGAAGCGAGGCACGATCTCGCGCTCGAGCAGGTCGAACAGCGCGCTGGCCTCGACCCGGTCCTGGTAGTCGGGATCGGCGTACACCGCGGCGGTCCCGATCGCCCATCCGTTGGCGCCGTCGTACGCCTCGTCCCACCAGCCGTCGAGCACCGAGCAGTTGATCGCCCCGTTCATCGCCGCTTTCATCCCGCTCGTGCCGCATGCCTCCAGCGGACGGCGGGGGTTGTTCAGCCACACGTCGGCCCCTTGACAGAGGACCCGCGCGACCTCCATGTCGTAGTCCTCGATGAACGCGAACCGTCCCCGCAGCTCCGGGTCGGATGCGAAGTGAACGATCCGTTGGATCATCTCCTTGCCCCCGTCATCCAGGGGATGGGCCTTGCCGGCGATGACGATCTGGATCGGTCGATCCGGAGACCTCAGGAGGCGTGCCAGACGCTCGGGGTCGGACAGCAACAGGGTGGCCCGCTTGTAGAGGGCGAATCGGCGCGCGAAGCCGATCGTTAGAACACCCGGATCGAAGACCTCCTCGATCCACCCGCTCTCGGACTCCGACCCGCCCCGGGCGTGGACCTGCGCCCGGAGTCGGTCGCGGACGAAGTAGACGAGGCGCTCCCGGCCCCGTTCGCGCGCCCGCCACAGCTCCGCGTCGGGGACCTCGACGATCCGATCCCAGCGTTTGTCGGGGCTCTCGACCCACCCCGGGGTAAGACGGCGGTTCAGGATCTCGGCGATCTCGGGACCCAGCCACGTCGGCGCGTGGACCCCGTTGGTGATCGCGCCGATCGGGACCCCGTCTTCGGGAAGCTCGGACCACAGCGTCGCGAACATCGAGCGCGAGACGCTCCCGTGCAGCTTGCTCACCCCGTTGGCCCGCCCCGCCAAGCGGAACCCCATGACGGCCATGTTGAACGGAGCCCGCGGGGTCGCTTCCTCCGTCGTCTCGGGTTCTCCGTCCGCCTGACCGAGGGCAAGCAGCTCGTCGAATCCGATGTCGCACTCCTTCGCTAGGGGCGCCAGATAGGTCTCGAGCAGGTCTGCGTCGTAGACGTCGATGCCGGCCGGCACCGGGGTGTGCGTGGTGAAGACGGTTGCCGCCCGCACGGCCTCGAGCGCCTCGGCGAAGGTCAGGTGTCCGTCCACCACGAGCCGGCGGATGCGTTCGAGCCCGAGGAAACCGGCGTGTCCCTCGTTGGAGTGGAAGACCTCGGCGCGGTAGCCGGCGGCCTCGAGGGCGCGAACGCCCCCGATACCGAGGACGATCTCCTGACGGAGGCGATGCTCGCGGTCGCCGCCGTACAACCGGTCGGTGACGCGCCGCTCTTCCGGCTCGTTCTCCTCGACGTCGCAATCCATCAGCAGCAGCGGGACGCGTCCCACCTGGGCACGCCACAGCTGCATCACGCAACGCGCCCCGGCGAGGTCGACCTCGACCTTCAGCGGGGACCCGTCGTTCGCGGTGAGCAGCGTGAGAGGCATCGCATGCGGGTCGAGGTCGGGGTAGTGCTCCTGCTGCCACCCGTCGGCGTTCAGGCGTTGGCGGAAGTACCCCTGGCGGTACAGGAGACCGACCGCTACCAGCGGGACGCCGAGGTCGCTGGCAGCCTTGAGATGGTCGCCGGCGAGGACCCCGAGCCCGCCGGAGTACACCGGTAGGGCTTCGCCGACGCCGAACTCGGGCGAGAAGTAGGCCACGGTGCCGATGGTCGGCGCCTGCTTGCGCGACCCGTACCAGCGCGGCTCGGCCAGGTAGGCCTCGAGCTCCTCCTCGACGCCGGCGAGGTAGGCCATGAACGCGCCGTCCTCCATGAGCTCATCGAAACGAGCCTTCGACACCGACCCGAGCATCCGGACGGGGTCGTGTCCGGCGGCCTCCCAGGTGTGGGGGTCGACCCAGCGGAACAGGGCGTCGGTGCGGCTGTCCCACGTCCATCGCAGGTTCATGGCCAGCGTCATGAGGCCGGCCAGGGGCTCGGGAAGCGATGCGCGGACGGCGAAGCTCCTCAACGCTCTCATCGACCACAGGGTCCGACGCGCGGCGCGCTCCTGTCAAAGGGCCGAGTGAACGAGGCGTTAGCCTCGGGAGTCGAGCGAGCCCCGGGAGGCGGTGGCATGACGGCCGATCTGAGCAAGAGGGTGAAGGCCAGCGCCGTCCTGATCGAGCGGATCTCACCCGAGATCGGCGGCGGTCGCTACCGGGCCAAGGCGGTCGTCGGGGACCCCGTCGAGGTATCAGCCGACGTCTTCCGCGACAGCGCGCTCCAGCTCCAGGCGGTGGTCCGCTACCGGGGCCCGGGCGACGCTCGCTGGTCCGAGGCGCCGATGACCCCGCGCGACAACGACCGCTGGACCGGGGCCTTCATCCCCACCTCGATCGGGACGTGGAGGTACGCCGTCGCGGCGTGGACGGATCACTTCGGGTCGTGGCGCAGCGCCCTCGGAAAGAAGGTCGCAGCGGAACAGGACGTCGACCTCGAGCTCCAGGAGGGAGCGCAGATCGTGCGGGCCCGGATGAGGGCGATGCGAGGAGCGGACCGGACGCGGGCCGAGGCGGCCGTCGCCGCGATCGAGGCGCCCCCGGACACCGCCACGGCCCTACCGCCGGGCGAGGATCCGCGCGTCTTCGCGGCGCTCGACGACGCCCTGGCGGAGCTGATGGCGGCCCATCCGGATCGCACCGGCTCGGCTACGTCCCGGCCCCTCGAGCTCACCGTAGACCGCGAGCGAGCGCGGGCCGGCGCGTGGTACGAGCTCTTCCCTCGGTCGACCGGCACGAAGACGCGCCACGGCACCTTCAAGACCGCCCGGCGCGACCTCGTCCGGATCGCCGAGATGGGCTTCGACGTCGTCTACCTCGCCCCTATCCACCCGATCGGCTCGACCCACCGCAAGGGCAGGAACAACTCGCTCGAGGCCGGCCCCGACGACGTCGGGGTGCCGTGGGCGATCGGCAGCGCCGACGGGGGCCACACCGCGGTGCACCCGGAGCTGGGCACGATCGGGGACTTCGACGACTACGTGGCCGAGGCCGACCGGCTGGGGATGGAGGTCGCGCTGGACTTCGCGATCCAGTGCTCTCCGGACCACCCGTGGGTGAAGGAGCATCCGTCGTGGTTCCGGCATCGCCCCGACGGCTCGATCAAGTACGCCGAGAACCCTCCCAAGAAGTATCAGGACATTTATCCGCTCGATTTCGAGACCGAGGATCGGGTCGCGCTGTGGACCGAGCTCAAGAAGGTGGTCGACTTCTGGATCGGGCACGGGGTCAAGGTCTTCCGCGTGGACAACCCGCACACCAAGGCGTTCGCCTTCTGGGAGTGGCTGATCGAGGCGGTCCACGAGGACCATCCCGACGTCATCTTCCTCGCCGAGGCGTTCACGCGGCCGGTGGTGATGCGGGCGCTCGCCAAGCTGGGCTTCACGCAGTCGTACACGTACTTCACGTGGCGCAACTACAAGAGCGAGATCGTCGAGTACCTCACCGAGCTGACGCAGACGGAGATGGCCCATTACTTCCGTCCCAACTTCTTCGTGAACACGCCCGACATCCTCCACGAGTACCTGCAGACGGGCGGTCCGCCGGCATTCAAGATCCGCCTCGTGCTCGCCGCCCTCCTGTCACCGTCGTATGGCGTGTACTCCGGCTACGAGCTCTTCGAGAACGTTGCTCTCCACGACGGCAGCGAGGAGTACCTCCACTCGGAGAAGTACGAGCTGAGGCCGCGGGGCTGGACGGCCACGGACAACCTGATGCCCTACATCACTCGCATCAACGAGATCCGGGCAAAGAACCCGGTGCTGGCTCACCTCACCAACCTGCGCTTCCACCACGCCGACAAGGACAACGTCATCGTCTTCTCCAAGAGCGGCGTGGGGCACGACGCGATCCTCGTGGTGGTGAACCTCAATCCCTTCCATTGGGAGGAGTCGACCCTCACCCTCGACCTGGGGGTCCTGGGGATCGAGGAGTCGGGCCCGTTCGAGGTACACGATCTGATCACCGACACGACCTATGTGTGGCACGGCCCGACGAGCTACGTGAGGCTGGACCCGCACCATGAGCCGGCCCACGTCTTCGAGGTCCGCGGGTAGTGCTCGAGAACGACCCCCAGTGGTACAAGACCGCGGTCTTCTACGAGCTCTACGTCCGCAGCTTCTCCGACTCGAACGCGGACGGATCCGGAGACTTCCGCGGGATGACCGAGAAGCTCGACTACCTCGAATGGCTTGGGGTTGACTGCATCTGGCTGTTGCCCTTCTACCGCTCGCCCCTGCGGGACGGCGGATACGACATCTCGGACTTCTACTCGATCCTTCCCGAGTACGGGAACCTCAACGATCTCGTGGAGTTCCTCGATAGCGCGCACTCGAAAGGGATGCGGATCGTCACGGACTTCGTCGTGAATCACACCTCGGACCAGCATCCCTGGTTCCAGGAGGCGCGCCGGCCGGGATCTCCCAAGAGGGACTGGTACGTCTGGTCGGACACCAACGAGAGGTATCCCGACGCACGCGTGATCTTCATAGACGCGGAGAGATCGAACTGGACGTGGGATGAAGAGGCGGGCGCTTACTACTGGCATCGTTTCTTCTCCCATCAACCGGACCTCAACTACGACAACGAGGAGGTCCAGGAGCAGATCCTCGCGGCCATGCGTTTCTGGCTCGACCTGGGGCTAGATGGGTTCCGGCTCGACGCGGTC
Organism: Actinomycetota bacterium; assembly: GCA_046262015.1. Lineage (GTDB taxonomy): Bacteria > Actinomycetota > CADDZG01 > CADDZG01 > WHSQ01 > JBHENN01. The sequence continues at coordinate 5,231 of JBHENN010000014.1, forward strand.
CCCTACCTCTACGAGCGCGAAGGCACGAACTGCGAGAACCTGCGCGAGACGCACGCGTTCCTCAAGCGGATCCGGTCTGAGGTCGACAAGTCCTACGACAACATCGTCCTTCTAGCCGAGGCGAACCAGTGGCCGGCGGACGTCGTTCCGTACTTCGGCGACGGCGACGAGTGCCACATGGCGTTCCACTTCCCGTTGATGCCGAGGATGTTCATGGCGGCGCGCCGGCAGGTCCGGTACCCGATCGTCGAGATCCTCGAGCAGACGCCCGAGATCCCACCCTCGACCCAGTGGGGGATCTTCCTACGCAACCACGACGAGCTGACGCTCGAGATGGTCACCGACGAGGAACGCGACTACATGTACAACGAGTATGCGAAAGACCCGCGGATGAAGCTCAATCTCGGGATCCGCCGGCGACTCGCTCCGCTGCTCGAGAACGATCGGACCCAGACCGAGCTGTTCCACGCGATGCTGTTCTCACTGCCGGGAACCCCCATCGTCTACTACGGCGACGAGATCGGGATGGGAGACAACATCTATCTTGGAGATAGGGACGGCGTACGCACGCCGATGCAATGGACGGGAGACCGCAACGCGGGTTTCTCGCGCGCGGACTACGCCCAGCTCTACCTTCCACTCCTCCAGGACCCGGTGTACGGCTACCAGGCGTGCAACGTCGAAGCCGAGCAGCGCGATCAGAGCTCGTTCCTGCAGTGGTTCCGCAGGATGCTCGCGGTGCGCAAACAGCATCCCGTGTTCGGGCTCGGCAGCTGCGACGTGCTGCATCCGCAGAACCCGGCGATATTCGCCTACATCCGCAGGTTGGGCGACGACATCATCCTGTGCGCCAACAACCTGTCGGGGCGGGCGCAGGCGGCCGAGCTGAACCTAGCGGAATACGAGGGTATGTATCCCGAGGAGATGCTGGGACGCGAACGGTTCCCGCGGATCGGCGAGCTCCCATACCTGCTGACCTTCGGAGCCCACAACTTCTATTGGTTCCAATTGATCCCCGAGGGAGGGGTATGAGCATCGATCCCGCACGGCTGATCCGGTGGATGCCGGAGCAGAGATGGTTCGGGAGCAAGAGCCGGTCGATCGCACGGCTGGAGATCCTCGACCAGACCACCGTGGAAGACGGCCCACCGGAGCTCGTCCTCGCCCTGGCGCGGGTCGACTTCGAGGACGCCGGACCGGGAGAGCTCTACCACCTGCCGCTCCTCGTCCACGAGGACGGGTCGTGTTCGGACGCGCTGACCGACCCGGGCAGGCTCGCGGTCTTCGGGGAGCTCCTCGCCCACGGCGCCACGCTCAAGGGCGAGGCCGGCACCTTCGACTTCCTCGGCCCCGGTCTCGACCCGCTGGCGCCGCCGGGGCGCGGGTCGGTGCGGTACCTCGGCGCGGAGCAGACGAATTCCTCGCTCGTGTTGGACGAGCAGGTCATCCTCAAGCTTTTCCGGCGGCTCGACGTCGGGCCCAACCCAGAGCTCGAGTTCGGCCGCTTGTTGACCGACCGGCAGTTCGAGCACGTCCCGGCCCACGTCGGAGACATCAGCTATACGGGTGAGATCGCCGACGAGGAGGTCGAGATCGATCTCGGGCTGGCGCAGCAGTTCGAGACCGGCGTCCACGACGGATGGAACGTCGCGTGGCGTCAGCTCCACGCTTTCTACGACGACGTCCATCCCGAGGACGTCGCCGAGGACCGCCGGGCGCTGACCGAGCAACGAGCGGCGTGGATGCTCGACGCGCTCGCCGAGCTCGGCGAGGCGACCGCCACGCTGCATATCATCCTGTCGACGGAGGACCCCGACCCGGACTTCCTGCCCGAGCCCATCGAGCCGCCCGACCTCAAGCGCTGGGCAGCCGAGGTGCGCGCGTCGCTCGCCGAAGAGACCGCTGCCGAGGCCCGCCTGGCCGAGCTGACCGCGTTCATCGAGGCGCGCATCGACGAGCTCGAAGCCGTGCCCAGCCCCGGTCTGAAGACCCGGGTGCACGGCGATCTCCATCTCGCACAGGTCCTGTCGACGCAGCGAGGCTGGATGATCCTGGACTTCGAAGGCGAGCCCGCCCGGCCTCTCGCCGACCGGCGGCAGAAGCAATCTCCCTTGCGCGACGTCGCCGGCATGCTCCGGTCGTTCGACTACGCGGCCAGCGCGGTGCTCCTCGATCGCACGGAGATCGGCTCGGATGAATGGCAGAGGCTGGAGCCGTGGGCGAACGCGTGGGAGGAGGCGGCCCGCGAACGTTTCCTGGGCGCGTACCTGCGGCGGTCCTACGAGGGCAAGTTCCTTCCCGGGGACAGGGGTTCGGTCGCCACCCTCCTGGATGTCTTCGAGATCGACAAGGCGCTCTACGAGCTGCGCTACGAGCGCGGTCACCGCCCGGAGTGGGCGCGCATCCCTCTTCGGGGGATCGAACGCGTCGCGCGGCGCGACGCCCCCGCATGAAGAGCGTCGCCGACGCTACCGACCGTCTGGTACGCGGCGAGCTACGCGATCCTCATGCGCTGCTCGGCAAGCACGCCTGCCAGGCGGGCGCGATAGTGCGCGCCTTCCGTCCCGGCGCCGAAGCCGTCCGGATCGTCGTCGACGGACGGGTGTGCGGCAAGCTGGAGCAGATCCACCCCGCCGGGCTGTTCGAGGGGATGATCGAGGCCGACCCGCCGGGCTACGTTCTCGAGATCGACTATCCCGGCGAGCGGACCTTCACGGTGCGGGACCCGTACGCGTTCCTTCCAACGCTCGGCGACATCGACCTGCACCTTGCCGGGGAGGGCAGGCATCTGCGCCTGCACGAGAAGCTGGGCGCGCACGTCCGGACGATCGACGGCGTGGCGGGGACGAGCTTCGCGGTGTGGGCTCCGAACGCGCGCAGCGTGCGGGTGGTCGGAGACTTCAACGACTGGGACGGGCGTCTCCACCCGATGCGGAGCCTCGGCGCATCCGGGATCTGGGAGCTGTTCGTGCCCGATGTGGGCGACGGCGCGGCATACAAGTTCGAGGTCCTGAACGCCGGCGGACACCTGGTCCTCAAGACGGACCCCTACGCCTTCCGGACCGAAGCGCCCGGCTCCGGTCACAACGCCGCGATCGTCCATACCTCGGGCTACCTCTTCGCCGACGACCACTGGATGGAGCAGCGCGCGGCGCGCCCGCCCGCATCCGGTCCTGTGTCGATCTACGAGATGCACCTCGGCTCGTGGAGACGGGATCGGGACGGCAAGCCCCTGGGCTACCGGGAGGTCGCCCCCCTGCTTGCCGATTACTGCACCGAGATGGGGTTCACGCACGTCGAGCTCCTTCCCGTGGCCGAGCACCCGTTCGGCGGCTCGTGGGGGTACCAGGTAAGCAACTACTTCTCCCCCACGGCTCGCTTCGGCGCGCCGGACGACCTCCGCGGCATGATCGACACGCTTCACCAGGCAGGCATCGGAGTGATCGTCGACTGGGTCCCGGCCCACTTCCCCCGCGACGAGTGGGCGCTCGCTAGGTTCGACGGCACCGCGCTGTACGAGCACCTCGACCCCCGCAAAGGAGAGCACCCCGACTGGGGAACGCTCGTCTTCAACTTCGGACGGAACGAGGTCCGCAACTTCCTGATCTCGAACGCCCTCTTCTGGCTCGAAGAGTTCCACGTCGACGGCCTGAGGGTCGATGCGGTGGCATCGATGCTGTACCTGGACTACAGCCGCAAGGCGGGCGAGTGGACGCCGAACGTGCACGGCGGACGCGAGAACCTCGAGGCGATCGCATTCCTCGAGCAGCTCAACACCACGGTCCTGAAGGAGCACCCGGGGGCTCTGATGATCGCGGAGGAATCCACAGCCTGGCCGGGCGTGAGCCGCCCCGTCCACCTCGGGGGCCTGGGGTTCGACCTCAAGTGGAACATGGGTTGGATGCACGACACCCTCACGTACTTCACCAAGGACCCCGTCCATCGCGCCTACCACCACAACAACCTGACCTTCAGTCTGATGTACGCATGGAGCGAGCGCTTCCTCCTTCCCCTGTCGCACGACGAGGTGGTACACGGCAAGGGCTCGCTGCTCAACAAGATGCCGGGCGACAAGTGGCAACGTCTCGCCAACCTGCGCACCCTTCTGTCGTACATGTGGGCCCACCCGGGCAAGCAGCTGCTGTTCATGGGCGGGGAGCTGGCGCAGGAACGGGAGTGGGATCACGACGGCGCCCTTGACTGGCACCTGCTGGACGACCCCGCCCACCGAGGCATCTACGACCTGGTGGCGGACCTCAACCGCATATATCGCGAGACGCCCGCCTTGTGGGAGCTCGACGCCTCGCCCGACGGGTTTCGCTGGATCGATGCGAACGACGCGAGCAACAACGTTGTCTCTTTCTACCGGCGCAGCGCGCAGGAGGACGCGCCCTACCTCGTGTGCATCTGCAACATGGCTCCGGTCCCCCGCACCGGCTTCCGCGTGGGGCTCCCCAAGGACGGGGTGCTCGAAGAGGTCCTGAACACCGATGCCGCCCGCTACGGGGGCACGAACATGGGGAACATGGGGAAGGTGGTCCCGGACGCGTACCCGTGGCACGGGCTGGACCATTCTGCGGTGATCACCCTTCCGCCCCTCGGGACCGTGTGGCTGCGCGGATAGCGGTCCACGCGCACTTCTATCAGCCGCCGCGCGAGAACCCGTGGACCGGGGAGATCGACGAGCAGCCCGACGCCGAACCCTTCCACGACTGGAACGAACGCGTGCACGAGGAGGCCTACCGGCCGAACGCGTTCGCGTCGATCCCCACCGCCCGCGGGGACGAGACGGTCAACAACTTCGAGCGGCTCTCGTTCGACGTCGGCCCCACGCTGCTCGCGTGGATGGAGGCGGCCGATCGCGAGACGTACGAGCGCATAGTCGAGGCCGATTCGCGCAGCGTCGAGCGCCTCGGTCACGGCAACGCGATGGCTCAGGCCTTTCACCACACGATCCTGCCGCTGGCGCCGCGGCGCGACCTCTACACCCAGCTGCGCTGGGGGATCGCCGACTTCGCCTACCGGTTCGGCCGGCCCCCCGAAGGGCTGTGGCTGCCCGAGACCGCGGCGGACGCTGCGACCCTCGATGCCTTGATAGACGAGGGCATCGCCTTCACCGTCCTGGCGCCCCACCAGATCGCCCGCTGGCGCGAGCACGGCGGGGCGTGGGTCGATGTAGACGAGCACCCGGCCGACACCCGCGTCCCCTACTCCTACCGGCACGGGGACGGTTCCGGCCGGGCCCTAGCGTTGTTCCCGTACGACGGCGGGATCGCGCAGGAGATCGCGTTCCGCGACGCCGCCTCCTCCGGGGAGGGTCTGCTCGACCTGTTCGGCGACCGGCTGGATGACGAGTCGGGTCGGCTCGTGCACGCGGCCACCGACGGCGAGACCTACGGGCATCACCGCAAGTTCGCCGATCTCGGGCTCGCCTACGCACTCTTCGTCGAGGCGGAACGCAGGGGTTGGGAGGTCACGAACTACGGACGCCATCTCGCCGACCATCCCCCGCGCCACGAGGCCGAGCTCGCTGCGGGCGCTACGTCGTGGTCGTGCGCCCACGGGGTCGGTCGCTGGTCGACCGACTGTGGGTGCGCCACCGGCGGGGAGCCGGGGTGGAACCAGTCCTGGCGGGAGCCCCTGCGGGCGGCCCTCGATCTCGTACGGGACGCGGCCGATGACGCCTTCGACCGGATGGCGCTAACGACCTTCGAAGACCCATGGGCCGTGCGCGATCGCTACGTCGAGGTCGTGATCGGCCAGACCGAGGTGGAGGAGTTCATCTGGCGCGAGGCGGGCGAACGCCTCAGCGGCGGCCCGATGCGCGAGGTCCACGACCTGCTCGAGCTCCAGCGCAACTCGATGTCGATGTTCACGAGCTGCGGCTGGTTCTTCCACGACGTGTCGGGGATCGAGACCCAGCAGGTCCTCCGCTACGCGGGTCGCACCCTGGAGCTGCTACGCGCGCTCGGCGCCGGCGGCCCGGAGGAGGCGTTCCTCGCCCGGCTGGAAGAAGCGCGCAGCAACGACCCGGAGCGAGGCACCGGTGCCGATGTCTTCCGCTCGGTGGTCATGGCCTCCCGGTGAACCTCAACACGTCGAGCCCTCGGTTGTAGTCCGTTGCATACACGATCCGGTCGGAGATCCAATATGCGCCCGAGGTCGATCCGGTAAGCGGAAGGAAGTACCCGGCCGCGCGGATCCGACCCGTGCTCGAGACCCTCAAAAAGCGCGTCCCGTGCTCGTACCACGCCATCGCGACGAGTCCCCCGTTCCGGAAGCTCGGGTGGGGGTCGAACCAGTGGGCGCAGTACTGGTTGAGCATCGCCTGTCCGTCGGTGGGGGGCCCGTTGGCGACGCGGAACTGGTCGACCATGCGGAAGCTGTGGGACGTGCGCCAGCTGCGCGTGCTCCAGGTCATGAACGTCCCCGCGTCGCGGCCCTCGCACGACGGCCCCCCGCTCTCACCGCCGGCGAGCAGGAACCGGTCCCTTCCCCGGCGCGGCCACACGTTCCCGTGGATGAAGCGATGGTCCCGGTTGGCGCCGAGAGCGAGCAGCCTCGGGTGGGCGGGATCGGCGCGGGCATCGAGGAACAAGAGCGGCTGCGTCGACGTCACCACGCGCCCGGGCGCGACCTCGGTCACGTCGTGGCGCCCGCGACCGAGGGGCATGCCACGGTCCCAGCGTCCCGCGAGGCGCGGCCGGCGAGGCCGGCGGAGGTCCACGATCTTGCCACCGGAGGTATACGCCCACTTGCAATCGAGCACGCACGTGATCGTGTGGTCGTCGGCCCCGGCTAGCGAGCCGATCACGTGTGGGTCGGTCTTGTCCCTCACGCTGATCACGCTGAGGGTTCCTCCGTTACCGACGAGCAGGATCTTGCCGTTGGTGTCGACGTCCTCTTCGGGGAAGTAGTACTCCCCCGGCGGCGCGAGGAGGAGATGCCCCACCTGACGCGGAGCGGCCGGGCGCGCCACATCGTAGATCGTGAGGTCGCGCTCGGTGGTGATGTAGAAGTACCTCCCCACCCTGCGACCGCCGGCGCTATCGCTATGCAGGGGCAGGTTCCTGACCAGCTCGACGTTGTCCGACGCGACGTACCCGGGGCCAAGCCTGTTCGGCGGCGCGCCGACGTCCCTGGGTGTGGCCGACGATCCCGGGGCGCCGAGCGCGAGCGAAGCGGCCACTGCGGCCAGCAGCGGAACCAGCAGCCTCACTGCCCGGACCGACACCGCGAGAGCGCCGGTGCGGCCGGAGTGGAGATGCGCGGCTCTACGTCTTTCCGTTGTAGCGCAGGATGTCGATCCCACGTGTGTAGTCGATCGCGTAGATCAGGTCTTTGGTCATCCACTCCGCCATCGAGGTGGAACCTCCGTAGGGCATGAAGTAGCCCACCTCTTTGATCTTGCCGGCGGACGAGACGTCGACGATGCGGGTGCCATGCTCGTAGTACCCGATCGCCACGAGACCACCGTTCTTGAAGGTGGGGTGCGCCTCGAACCAGTGGGCCGAGCAACCGAGGCCATTCGCCGGGGGCTTCCCGTCGGTATAGGTGCCGTTGCCGAGCTTGAAGGTGTCCGCCAGGTGGAACGTGTGGGTCTTCTTGTAGCCCTTCGTGTCGAAGGTCTGGAAGCCGCCGTCGTTGTCGTTACACCGGGTCTGGGCGTTCTGCTCGGCCTGGACCAGCAGCCAGCGGTCCTTCCCGCCGCGCGGCCATGCGGTCGAGTGGATGATGGGCGTGTTCTCGGGGTGCTCTGCGGACGCGATCACCTTGGGCTTCAGAGGGTTCCGCACGTCGATCGCCGGGACGGGCCCCGAGTACGTCGACGCGACCGCGAACCCGTTCTTGTACTCGTCGAGGTCGTGCACCCCGACCTGTATGCCGGTGAGCTTCTTCCAGTCTTGCTCCTGCTTCACCGGTTTGGCCGGGTTGCGCAGATCGGTGATGTAGCCCTCCGAGCTGTAGGCCCACTTGCACTTGAGGATGCACGTCGTCGTGTGACCGCCGGCGCCAGGCAGCTCCGCAAGCAGAGTGATGTTCGTCTTGTCCTCGACGTCGTAGACGTACAGGACGTCCTGGGGGAGCTCTGCGGAGAAGATCAGGATCTTGCCGTTGGTGGCGACGTCCTCGTTCTCGAAGCGGAACCCGATCGGTTCGATGTCGAGCAGCGCCGGGGCCTCGGGCTGTGAGATGTCGTAGATCGAGATGTTCTTCCAGCTCGTCAGGTACATGTACTTGCCCACGATCGTGGCGCCGGTCGACGAGCCCACCTCGAACGGCACGAAGCCCACGTACTCCACGTTGTCGGAGGCCACGCCGCCGGCGGTGGGACCTGCCGTGGCAGCCGGGAGCGCGGTCATCAGGAGCGGCAGCGCGAGCAGAGCGGCCAGTCGCCTCATGGGTTGGTCCCTTCTGTCGAATCGGTTAAGCGGATCGGCTGAGGGTGAGGTTCTCCACCGGCTCCCCCGGTCCTGCACGGCTACCGGATCCGGCGAACCCGCACCCGCGCGCGCGCGGCAGAGCAGGCGTACGCACACGCCAGGGAGGTCACCACCGCACCAGCACCCAGGACCGCATAGACGGGCGCGGGGGAGGTTCGGCGGCGGTAAGCGCTGAAGGCGTGCTGTTCGCCCATCTGGTCGCGGGTGGCGTCGAACGCCTGCACGAACGCCATCTGGGGCTGCTCCTCGTGCTGCGCCGCCACCGCCCCCTGCGCTTGGGCTTGCGCCTGGGACTGGGGGGCGCCGCTCAGCTCGATCACCGGCGGCGGCGGAGGAGGAGGTGGTGGTGGGACCACCCCGATGGCGCCTGCCGCGGGCACCAGCAGCGCCGCAGGGTCTGGTCTGTCTCCAGGGAGCCCGCGGCACACGACGACGGCTCGGGCCGATTCGAGGACGCGCCCTCCCGTGACCGCGTCGAGCCTCACCGCGGTGCGCTCGCCGGCCAGCGACGCCGGACAGTGGAAGCCGACGTCGAAGTCGAGCGAGTTGTTAGCCTGCAGGACGACCGACTCGTAGGTGCGCGGCAGCACCTCGGAGACGACCCGAGCGCCCCCCGCCTCCAGGCGCACGGTCGCCTTCTCGGCTACGGCGCCCACCATCTCTACGATCGCCGGAGCCAGGCTCTGACCTGCCTCGACCCGTTGGATAGCGAACTGGCATACCAGGGGATCGCCGGAGGAGACATCCGCGCTGCCGTCGGCGTCGCAGTCGACACCCCCGACCGGAGCGACCGCACCGGTTCCTTTAGCGATCTGTTCGAGGTCGGCGCGCGGCGCCCCCCCGACAGATAGACCCACCTGCAACATGTCCCTCGCCCGGAACGCCGCGATGACCTCCTCGGGCTCGGGGATGTCGGGCGGGACCGGGTTCCTGCCGCGCGTCGCCGCCTCGTCGGGGTCCGGCGCGCCGCGCTCCTCGTCGCCGAACACCTCGTCGGTCGCCATCAGCACGACCTTGAGCGCCTGCTCGCGGAACACCGGCTCGAGACCGGCCGGGACGTCGTGACCACCGGGACCGGGGGGATAGAGGTCCTGGCCCTCCCCGGTGGCGGACTGATAGAGCGCGCCGAGATGCGAGTCGTAGCTCCCGCCCGACGCCGCGTCCAGCTCCCCGATCTCCTCGTAGAGCACCTGCGAGCCGGGTTCGATGTCGAGCACGCGCCGGTACACGAACGTCGACTCGCACTGGTTCCGTGGGACGCTCGATGGGACGTCCTCACACATCGGACGTGTCGGGTAGGTGTCCGGATAGGAGCGGAACTCGCCGAGGCCGAACTGGACGTCGATCCGGGCGGCGTCGAGCCGCCGCACGATCTTGAAGAGGGCATCGCGCAACCCCGCGATGGCCGGGCCCATGCTGCCGGAGGTGTCCACGAGGAAGTAGACGTCCAGCGGGACCGGCGTCCGCGACAGCCGGAGGCGGTACGAGACGCGGCGCGACTCGCCGGGATCAAGCACGATCCTGCGCCCGCGCGGGGCGAGGCTCGCGGGGCGTTGGTGCACGTTCTTACCGTCTACGTACACGGGCACGTCGACGAGCCGGGGCGGCAGGTTGGTGAAGTACTCCAAGCCAACGCGACCGGTATAGATCGCCACCGTGTCAGAGGTGTGACCGTAGAACCGCCCCCGGCGATCGGAGGTGAGGTCGACCACGTCCTTTACCGGAGCGAGCGCGCTGATCCACGATGACGTGGATGGGCTGAACACCCATACCTTGCCGCCTACCGAGCTGAGGATCTGATCCCGCGTCCGGCCATGGGCGATGGAATCCGCCGTGCCCGGTGGAGTGGTGACGCTCAGCCAGTTAGCGCCGCCGTCGTCGGACTTCAGGAAGCGCACAGGCTCGGGGTCCGCGTCCACGGCCATCACCGAAGCGGGGTCCCCCCGCGCATGGAACACGCTTGCCGGGCCGGCCTCGGCCTCGAAATGTCCTTCGACTCGCGCGAAGCGGCGGCCGCCGTCGCGCGAGCGCAGGAGACCCTCCGGTCCCCACGCCCACAGGTCGGCGGCGTCCAGTGGGTCGACCTTGAGGTCGACCATGCGCGGCGAGCCCGCCTCACCCAGGTCGGAGCGGAGCGCCCACGTCTGACCGCCGTCCTCGCTCGCGTAGAGGAGATCGACCGCGCCGCCACCGAGGTTCACACCGAGGTAGAAGATCAGCGGGTTGCTCGGTGCCGGCCGCAAGAAGTCGGGCTCTCCCTCGGGAGGCAGGCCCCGGTCGCGGCTCTGCCACGACTCACCGGCATCGTCGCTGACCATGATGTGCGGTCGCCCGAGCGCGCCGGCGGTCTCCTCCACCTGCAGGATCACCCTGCCGGTCCCCGGCGAGACGACGATGCGTTCGATGCGCGCGGCGGCGGCCGGGAACGGCTGGTCGACCGAGGGCAGGTCCTCCAGGGCGTACGACTGCTTCCAGACGCAGCCTCCATCGCGCGATCTCATCACGGCCGTCCCGTTGGTGATGTACATCACGTCGGGGTCGGCCGCATCCACCGCGTAGCCGGAGATCGTCTGGGCGCCGGTCGTGAACGTCAAAGGACGGATCAAGGTCCACTGCGGCACGAGGTGGATCCGTCCTTCGATCGGGCATTGCTTGGCCGCCGACGACGCCCGCGCCGACGACGTTGGCGCGAACGGGGCCAGCGCGACCGCGCCGGTCAGGCCCGCGACGGCGACGGCCGCGGCAGCACGCGCCCAGCCCTTCGAGCCCGCTCGCGTCGACACCGCTAGCCTCTCTTCGCGGCGCGGCGTGGGGTGCCCACTCGCCCGTTGGGGTTGACCGGACCGCGCGCAGCGCCGACCGGCGATCGCTGCACCGGCTCGAGCAAGCGTTCGAGCTCGCTGCCTTCCAGGTGCTCTACCTCGAGGAGACGGTCGGCCAGGCGCTCCAGCGCAGCGCGGTTGTTCTCGAGGAGTCGCGTCGCGTCGGCTTCCGCCTCGCGCAGAAGGCGATCGATCTCCTCTTCCATCTCCTGATGGGTCTGGGGCGAGAGCTGCGAGAGCCCGACCTCGTTCCCGAGGAAATCGTCGACCTCCTTCGCGAGGAGGCGCTGACGCCTCGTGCCCATACCGAACCGACCGATCATGTCGCGCGCGAGCTCGGTCGCGTGCTCGAGGTCTTGCTCCGCGCCGGTCGAGACCTCGCCGAGCGCCAGGGCTTCGGATGCGATCCCGGCCATGGAGGTAACCACCTGTCCGTACAGCTCCGAGCTCGTGAACAGCACCGCGTCCGTGTCCCGTCTCATCGCGGCGAGCCCGAGTCCTCGTCCACGCGCCAGGATCGAGACGCGGTGGACGTCCTCGGCGCGCCCGAGCGCGGTGGAGACGACCGCGTGACCACCCTCGTGATACGCGGCGCGCTGCTTCTCCTCCTCAGAGAGCACGCGCCCCTTCTTCTTGGGGCCTCCCAGGACGCGCTGGACCGCCTCCTCGAGCTCGCTCATCTCGATCTCCTGCTTCGCTTCACGCAGGCTGAGCAGCGCGGCCTCGTTGATCACGCTGGCAAGGTCGGCGCCCGAAAAGCCCGGGGTGCGCTTGGCGAGATGGGAGAAGTCGACCGCGGCAGCGATGCGCTTCCCGCGCGCGTGCAGCCTGAAGATCTCCTCGCGGCCCGCTTGGTCGGGCTGGTCCATCGTCACGTGCCGGTCGAAGCGCCCAGGACGCAACAGGGCGGGATCGAGGATGTCGGGACGGTTGGTAGCCGCGATCACGACGATCCCCTGGCTCACCTCGAACCCATCCATCTCGACGAGCATCTGGTTGAGTGTCTGTTCGCGTTCGTCGCTCCCGCCGCTGCCCCCACCGACACCGCGCCGGCGACCTGCGGCGTCGAGCTCGTCGATGAACAGGATGGCGGGCGCGACCGCACGGACGCGCGCGAAGAGGTCGCGCACGCGCGCTGCACCGACGCCGACCAGCGACTCGACGAACTCCGCGCCGGCGACCGAGAAGAACGGCACCCCGGCCTCGCCGGCGACCGCCTTGGCCAGCAGGGTCTTGCCGCAACCGGGTGGCCCGACCAGGAGTACGCCCTTAGGTGGCGCTGCTCCCACGTCTGCATACTTCTTGGGGTTCTGCAGGTAGTCCCGCACCTCTTTGAGCTCGGCGACCGCCTCCTCCGCACCGGCAACGTCCGCGAAGCTCACCACCGGTCGGCCCTTGCGCTTGTAGCGGCCTCGCCCGATCGTCCCGAACATCGTCACCTCGCCGATCCCGGAGCCCCCGCCGCGGGTGGCCGAGAAGAGCAACGCGAACAGGTTCGCGAGGATCATCAAGGGGAGCAGGAAGTTGGTCGCGGCGCGCACCGCTTGCTTGCCGGTCTGTGGATCGACCGACACGCGCGCCCCGGCCGCGCTCGCCAGCCGTACGAGCTCTCCGGTGATCGTCCCCTGTCCGGAGTAGGACGCCCAGTAGGTCCCGGCGCCGGCGGGCGCCGTCCCTTCCGGGGCCGTCTCCGCCGACGCGTCTGCATCCGAGCCCTCTTCCGGGGACCCGTCTGGCGCTGTGTCCGAGACGGCAGCGTCCGTGCCCACGTCCACGACCCGCGGTGTTGCCACGAACAGACCCGTCACCACCGAGTCCTCGTCGAGGAACTCCGCGGTCTGTATCCGTTTCTGGTCCGCCAGCGCGCTCAGCTCGTCGAGGGTCACTTCCTCCCCGGCAGGATCGGGTGGCAGGTAGGCCAACAACGAGTAGCCGTAGAGGCCGAGGAGCAGGATCAGGCTGAGTGCGAGGAAGACCTGGGACCTGCGCCCGGGACGCTTGCGGCCAGATGCGCGCGACCGCCGCCAGCGCAGCAGCCGGTCGGCGGCGCCGGCGCGGGCGCGCTGGAGCAGGGGCAGCCGCGCCCGAGCTTCGTCGGCCGCCGCAGACAGCGGCGGCGCGTCGACCTTCGGGCCGGATACCCCGCCTCTCAGGCGTGGGATCGTGAGCTTCCGCATGTACGGACTCCATTGTCGCCCACGGCGCCGCCTCTCTGTCCACCGCGCCCGCGGGCCCTCACGGTAACCGGCCGGCGCGCCGTCTGCGTAGGGGGGCCGTGATAGGAGTTACCCGTGCCCGTGCCCGAGCCCGAGGATGCGCCCTCGGACCAGACCCTGGTGGTCTGATACCTCGTGCCGCTCGCACGCAACCTTCGGAAGGGCCGCTAGGACCTCGACGTCGGCCGGGCCGTAGAGCCGGAGCTCACCCCCAAGGAGGTGATCGTCGTACGCAGGCTCGTCGCACTCGCGCTCGTGGCCACCGCTGGAGGCGGGGCCCTCCTCCTCGTGCGCTCCGGGGACGGGGACACCGGCGTCGTCCGGGAGCCGCGCGCGGGCGGGCCCCGGCGGACGGCCGGCACGTCGCCTGCGACCGCCCCCGCGACCGCCGCGGACGAGGTCACCCCGTCGGCGCGCCCGGGCGGCAGCGCCCCCGCGGTCCTCTACCTCGATCGGGCCATATTGCGCCGGCTCGGGTCCGACGGGACCGACGAGGTGGTCCACCGCTTCCCGGCGGCGGACGTCTTCGCCGCCCCCGGCTCCGACCTCGTCGCGTATGTGACGCCCGGCGTCCCGGTCGTCCACATCTACGACGTGGCATCGGGCCGGGACCAAAGGATCGGCCTGGGACTGTCGCCGCGCTGGGACCAAGGGGGGCAGCGGCTCGCGTTCCTCCGCCCCACCGAGGCGCCATGCGAAGGTGAGGGATGCCGGGTGCGCGCCGAGGTCATGGTCGTGAACGCCGTCTCGGGCGACCAGAGGGTGGTCCTCGCTAAGGGGCCCTGGGGACTCCTCGGCTGGGCCGGCGAGCGCGTCGTCGCCTACGACGCCGACAACCTGCGCGTGGTCGCCGTCGCCCCGGGGGGGGCGCCGATCGACCTCGGCATCCAACCGAACGGTTTCTGGGGCGCATCGCCCGACGGTAGGTGGCTGGTCACGCTGCGCCGCGGGCGCTACCGCTTCGAACGCCTCGACCCCGCCGGAGCCCCCACCGGGGCGACAGTCGCGATCGCGTTCGACCGCGTTCTCGGCGAGGGTGCCTGGAGCCCGGATGCCGCGGCGGTTGCCGCCATCGCCCTGGGCAAGGGCAGCTCGGAGGTCGTCCTCTTCTCCCCCGGCGCGCCCGAGCCGAGGGCGGTCGACGGCTCCGCCGGTGCGGCCGGCAACCTCGTCTGGTCCGAAGACGGGACCGCGTTCATGTTCGCTCAGGTGGATCCCGAGCGGCGGGGCCGGTTGCGCGCGGTGGTGTGCCGGCTCGATGCGGCGCGGTCGTGCGAGCCGCTGTTCTCGTGGACCGAAGGGGTCTCGCTCCTCAAGCTCTATCTCACCGAGGGGGGTTGACCGGTGTCGGCGTGCGCCGCGATCGGATAAGGCGACTCTGCGGCCTCGGTCACCGTCCCGTCGTGGTTGAACACCAGAAAGCGGTCGAGGAGGCGCATGAACCAGCGGTCGTGGGTGACGACGAGGACGGTTCCCTGGTAGCCCGCGAGACCCTTCTCGAGGGCTTCGGCAGAATCGATGTCGAGGTTGTCGGTGGGCTCGTCGAGCAGCAGCATGGTCGGGTTCTCCCGCTCCATCACCAGCAGCTGGAAGCGCGCCTGCTGGCCGCCCGACAACCTCGAGAACGGGCTGTGCGCATCGTCGTGGAGCTCGTAGCGTCTCAGCGTCGCCATCGCATCGCCGAGCAGCAACCCGCGGGCGCGCAGGACCTCGACGATCGAGTCATCGCCGAGGTCGGGCCGGTCGTGCAGCTGCGAGAACAGGCTCGGCTCGACCCGCGCGCCGAGCTTCCACGCGCCTTCGTGCGCGATCGGCTCACCCGCCAGCAGCCTCACGAAATGGCTCTTGCCCGAGCCGTTGGGCCCGACGATGCCGACCCGCTCGCCGAAGAGGATCTCGGTGTCGAACGGGGCCACGATCCCGGGCAGCGCCAGTGCCTCGATGCGTAACGCGAGCTTTCCGGTCCTGCCTCCCCCCAAGCGGATCCGTACGTCCTGATCGCGCGGCCGGGCGCGCGGGGCGTTCCGTTCTTCGAAGCGGTGCAGCCGCGCCTGGGCGGCCTGGGCGCGCGAGGCCATGTCGGAGTTGTACGCGGCCTTCCGCTTGAACTCCTTCATCACCGCTTCGAGGCGGTCCCTCTCCCGCGTAAAGAGCTTGCGCTCCTCGTCGATCGCGTCCAACCGGCGCGCCCGGGCGTCGTGGTAGGTCGCGAACGAAGCCGGATGGGTCCACGCGCCACCGGCTTCGAGGGTTACCACGCGGGTCGATGTGTTCGCGAGCAGCGCGCGGTCGTGGCTCACGTACAGGATCGTGCGTGGCGAGGTTGCGATCGTGCGCTCGAGCCATTCCTTGCCGGGTATGTCGAGGAAGTTGTCCGGCTCGTCCAGGAGCAACAGGTCGGCGTCGGAACGGAACAGCGCCTCGAGCGCGAGCCGCTTCTGCTCGCCACCCGACAGGGTGCTCAGGGCTCGGTCGGCGACGGCTGCGAAGGGGAGCGCCAGAGCGACGGTCGTGCACGTGTCCCACAGGACCTCCGCGTCGTACCCGCCGGCTTCACCCCAGCCCGCGAGCGCGTGGGCGTACGCCAGATGCGCCGCGGTCTCGTCCGGAACGCCGCCGATATCTCGCTCCGCGGCGTCCAGGGCCGCCGCGGCGGAGCGCACGCGGGGGCTCGCGAGCGACACCAGGAACGCCCGCACCGTGCGCGGCCCGTGTCCGGCGATGAACTGGGGCATGTAGCCGATGTGGCCGTCGACGTGGACGTGGCCGCGCTTCGGCTTGTCCTTGCCCGCGATCACCCGCAAGAGCGTGGTCTTGCCCACTCCGTTCGCTCCGACCAGCGCCGCGTGATGTCCGTCGCCGACCTTGAAGGCGACGTCCTGGAAGAGGACCCGCCCGCCCGGCAGGACGTACGACAGCTCGGACGTCTCGACGACCGCCATGGGTTGAGTGCCGGGTTACCGAAGTTGCGCGGCGTAACTTCCCATGACGAGGCCAGCCTCTCATGGGAGGCGGGTTACGAGCTGAAGGTCACCGTCACCGATCGTTCGTCGGCGCCACGCAGGACCTTGAGGGCGAGCGTCTTGCCGGCACCCTCGAGCGCCTCGAACAGGTCGTCCGGGGTGACGGTCGCGCGCCCTCCGGCGTCGACGATCAGGTCGCCCTCGGCGAGCCCTGCCTCCGCCGCGGGACCTCCCTCTTCCACCTGGCGGATCAGCAAACCGTCGACCTCGGACAGGCCCACGGCGCGCCGGAGGTCGCGTGCCACCGCGGCGGGAGCGATGCCGACCCCGAGACGCCGCCGCTCGGTGGCCTCGCCTCGGCCCAGCGCGGTGACCCGGCTCCGGAGCGCGGCGTCGGCCGGGATCGCGAGGTAGAAGCCTTCCCCGAGGCGGTTGGTGTTGATGCCGAGCAGGTTGCCCCCGGCGTCGACCACGGGCCCGCCCGACGAGCCGGGCAGCAACGGAGCGGTGTGCTCAACTGACCCGCTGATCCGGCGGCCCCGGGGACCGCGGAAGCTGCGCTGGGTGCCCGACACGAGCCCGAAGGTGACCCTCAGCCCGCGGCCGCCGGGGTTCGAGAGCCCGAAGACCGGGGCACCGATCGCGATCCCGTTGCCGGACTGGGACTCCGGCCACCGCACCGCCGGGGCGTCGCCGGTATCGACGGACAGGACGGCCATGTCGCCGTCGACGTCCGCCCCCGCCACCCGTGCGGTAGCGGTCCGCCCATCGTGGAACGTGACCGTGGCCTCCGCGGCGCGCAGGTTGTGCGCGTTGGTCACGACCTTGCCGGGCTCGATCACGATCCCCGAACCCACCGCCCAGCGCTGGCCGATCCCCACGACCGCGCCGCCGACCTCCCCGGCTACCGTCTGCACCGCTTCCTGCAACCCTTCCAGCGTGGTCACTTTCGCTCCTCCTCGCTCGTCGCTAGTAACTTGTTATCTGCAAGTTACCACCTGAGAGCCGTGAGGGGAAGCCGCTACGATGCCCAGGATGAGCCCGCCTCCGCCGTCGCCCCGCCCCGAGGCCGGGTCCCCCCTCGAGGACGCTCTGGGGCGCGTCGGTGACCGCTGGAGCCTGTTGATCGTCGATGCCCTGCTCGCCGGCCCCCAGCGTTTCAACGAGCTCCTGGACGCTCTCGAAGGTCTCGCCCCGAACGTGCTGTCGCAGCGGCTCAAGCACCTCGAGAAAGAGGCCATCGTCCTGTCACGGCCCTACTCCCGGCGGCCGCTGCGCCTCGAGTACGAGCTCACCGGGATCGGGCGGGAGCTCGCCGGCGCCCTGCGTCTGCTGGCCCACTGGGGGTCGCGCGCCAGCGGCGAGGTCCACGCTCCGCGTCACTCGGCCTGCGGCACGCCCATGGAGGCACGCTGGTACTGCCCCACCTGCGGGCGCTCCGTGGCCGATGACGAGCCCGCCGACCTGCGCTTTTTGTAGCCGCGTGCCGGTCCTCTTCGGGCTCGCGGCCGCCCTGGCCTACGGCGCGGCCGACTTCGTGGGCGGGTTCGTCAGCCGTCGGATGAGCGTGATCGCGGTCGTGCTCTGGTCCCAGCTCGTCGGGATCGCGCTCCTCGGAGCGATGCTGCCGTTCTTCGCCGGCGCGCCGAGCGCCCCCGCCCTCGGCTGGGGAGCCGCCGCCGGCATCGCCGGCGCGCTCGGGGTCCTGCTCCTCTACCGGGGGCTGGCGCGCGGCCGCATGAGCGTGGTCGCGCCGATCACCGCGGTCGAAGCGGCGGCCGTGCCGGTCGTCGCGGGGATGCTGACGGGCGAACGGCCGGGTGCCGTCGCATCGCTGGGGGTCGGGCTCGCTCTGGTCGCGGTCGCCCTGATCTCGTCCGCGGGCGGGAACCCGGCCCTCGACCGTGCATCAACGCCGGATCCGGAGCCCGGAGAGACCTCCGTGGCGGGTCGAGCCCCGGGCGTCCCCGAAGCGTTCGGGGCCGGGCTCGCGTTCGGGGCGTTCTTCATCCTGGTCGACCGGTCCGGGAGCGCGACCGGGCTGTGGCCGTTGATCGGGACCAAGCTCTCGTCCATCGCGCTGGTCGGGCTGCTCGCGCTCGGCGCGCGTCCCTCGCTCCGGGCCGCTCGCCCCGTCCGCGTGCCCGTCGCCGCGGCGGGCGTGCTCGACGCGCTCGCCAACGTCTTCTACCTCCTGGCGGTCCGGCGCGGCCTGCTATCGCTCGTGGCGGTCCTTACGTCCATGTATCCCGCCGGGACCGTCCTCCTCGCCCGGGTCGTGCTGGCCGAGCGCATCGCCCCCCGTCAGGCGATCGGGTTCGTCCTCGCCGGCGCCGCGGTGGTCTTCATCGCGCTGGGTTGAGCTCCCCGGCCCCTGCCTCGTCCAGCGCGGCGGCCGCCTCCTCCCAGCGCGCCTCCAGCTCGAGGGTCCTCTTCTTGTAGCGGTCGTAGCGGCGCACGAGCGAGGCCACGTCCTCTCCAGCCGCGTAGGCCCCGGGGTCGGCCAGGACCTCCGTGAGCCGGGCGGTCTCGGCCGCAACCTGGTCGAGCTCGTTCTCGATCGTCCGCACCCGGTCGCGCAGCTCCTTCGTGCGAGCGCGCAGCTGCGCGCCCTCCCGCCGGCGCTCCTTCGCGGTGCCGCCGACGCGCGCCTTCACCACCACGGGCTCGGGCGGCGTCTCGTCCCGCACGCGTCGCGTCAGGTAGTAGTCGTAATCCCCGTCGAACACCGAGACCTTGCCGTCCACGACCTCCACGATGTGGTTCGCGACCGCGCGTATCAGGTGACGGTCGTGCGTGATCAGTACGAGGACCCCGGTGTACTCCTCGAGCGCGTCCTCGAGCGCATCCCGGCTCGGCATGTCGAGGTGGTTGGTCGGCTCGTCCAGGCACAGGACGTTCGCCGGTGAGACCAGCAACTTGGCGAGCGCGAGCCGCGTCCGTTCCCCCCCGGACAGGACCGTCACCGGCTTCTCGACGTCGTCCCCGGAGAACAGGAACCGGCCGAGGAGGTCGCGCGCCCGTACCGTCGCGCCGGGCGGCATCGCCTTCTCGAGCTCCTCGATCACGCGGTTCGCAGCGTCGAGCTCTTCCGCCTGGTGCTGGGCGAAGTATGCGACCCGCGCGTTGTGTCCGACCACGCGCTCCCCCGCTTGCGGTTCGAGGACCCCCGCCAGCAGCTTGAGCAAGGTGGACTTGCCGGCGCCGTTGGGACCCACTAGCGCGACCTTGTGACCCCGTTCCAGTACGAGGTCGAGCGAGCGGTACACCGGCTCATCGGCGTACCCGAACCGCACAGCGCGCAGCTCGAGTGCGATCCGTCCCGGCTTGGGCGGCTGCGGGAACGACAGCTTCATCGTCTTGCGTGCGCGCCCTCGAGGCTCGTGAACCTCACCGGCCCGCTCGAGCGCCCGGATCCGGCTCTGCACCTGCTTGGCCTTCGTCGCCTTGTAGCGGAACCGGTCGATGAAAGCCTGGGTGGTGGCGACCTTCCGGGCATGGTTGCGCGCGGCCGCTTCGGCTTGAGCGACCGCGGCCTCCCGCTGGCGCACGAACGACTCGAAATCACCCGTGTAGGAGACGAGCCGCGCTCGGTCTATCTCGACGACCCTGGTCGCGATCGCGTTGATGAAGTCGCGATCGTGCGAGATCAGCAGGATCGCGCCGTCGTAGTCGGCGAGGAACCGCTCCAGCCACTCGACCGACTCGACGTCGAGGTGGTTGGTGGGCTCGTCGAGCATGAGCAGGTCGGGCGCGGCCAGGAGCAGCTTCGCTAGAGCCAGCCGCATCAGCCACCCGCCGGAAAGCTCCTCGGTGCGCCGCACGAGGTCGGACTGGCGGAAAGCCAGGCCGGCGAGGATCCGCGTCGCCTCAGCCTCGAGGCTGTAGCCGCCGAGTGTCGCGAAGCGGTCCTGGAGCCTCCCGTACTCCCGTATCAGCCGGTCGAGCTGAGGCCCCGGGGGGGTCTCGGCCATCTCCGTCTCGAGGATGCCCAGGCGATGGCCGGCGTCGGTAACCTCCGATCCAACCGTCATGACCTCGTCGATCAGGGTCCGGCCGCGCAGGGCCTCGGTCTCCTGGCGCAGGTAGCCGACGACCACGTCGGCGGCGATCTGGATCGTCCCCGAGTCCGGCGACTGCTCGCCGGCGATCATCTCGAGCAGCGTCGTCTTGCCCGAACCGTTCGGGCCCACTATCGCGATCCGGTCGCGCGCGCTCACGCGCAGGTCTGCTCCCGCGAACAGATCGCGCGCGCCGAACGAGCGGCGCAGCCCGGTGATGGTGATCATGCATCCGACTGTAGTGGGCGCGGGCCCTCTCGCCGCGACCCATCTCCGGGAGGCTTCTATGCTCGGCCACGATGGATCATGTGATCGTCCGCCGGCTCGAGCACCTGACCGGGTCGCGCCGCGGGCCGTCTCTCGGCCACGCGGTCGAGACACGCGAGCGTCCGGGCCCGGCTCACAAGAACGGTGCGTTCCCCCACGACTCGGTCTGGGTGCAGCTCCGTGGCGGGCTGTTCGTGGCTCGGGCGCAGGTCAAGATCTGCTGGATCGGTGAGTACTCGAGCGTGCCCGAGGTGCGCCGGCGTACCCGGGGGACACCGTTGCATGACGTCTCCGGATTCTGGACGGGGCGCCCGCGCTACGGCTATGCGGCGGTCGCCGAGCTGGCGCGGGAAGAATGGGTCGAACCCTTCTGGGCGGGCCCGCGGACCTACGGCTATGAATGGATCGTGCTCGAGGATCACAAGAAGAAGGGTTCGTGGCTCGATGCGAAAGAACCGCCGCGCGGCGGGGCGGAGCTCCGGTCGAGCTTCGACACGTGGCTCGCGTCTCGTTAGCGAGATGGGCCGAGCGCGCGAGAGCCGGGTGCCGTGCGGACGCTGCTGAAGCTGGTGGCGGTCCTGCTCGTCCTAGGAGTCGGGGCCGATATCGCGGCTCGCAGCTACGCGCAGGGACGCATCGCGTCGATGCTCGCCACGTCGCTGGAGCTCGACGCCGACCCCGAGGTCGAGATCGGCGGGTGGCCCTTCCTCACGCACGCGCTCGGGGGCTCGCTCCCCACTCTCGAGGCGGGCATCGGGCGCCTCCGGGTGCGCGGGATCACTCTCGACGACGCTCGCATCGAGCTGCGCGACGTCACCTTCTCGCCCAGCCGGGTACTGGCCGGCGACACCGGCTCGGTACGCGCTGCGAACGGCACCGGGCGGGTGGTCCTCGACGAACAAGGGCTGCGGGAGCTCCTCGCTCGAGAGGGCGCGCCCTTCACGATCGCGATCGAGCGAGGACGCTTGACCGCGCGCTCTGACGAGCTCGGCCGCTCGATGACTGCGGACGCGTCGATCCGTGGGTCCGCCCTGGTCATCGCGCTCGACGAGCCGCTGTCGGACGTCACGATCGACCTGCCGCAGGTCGCCGGCGGGATCACCTACCGCGCCGTGCGCGTCCGGGACGCGACCCTCGAGCTGGAGCTACGCCTGGATCGGAAGGCGCTCGACCTCGACGCCGGCTCGCGGCGTGGATCGTCTACCGCGAGAGCGCGCAGGTAACCCCTCGATCGTCGTTCTCCGCCCTTGCCGAGAGCTCGTTGCAAGCTCATCTATCGCTTCCAGCGTGTCACAGTTGGCCGCCGAGAAAGCACAGCTCGTCCGCGGCCCCAACCCCGGCTCCGCCCGGGGACGTTCGCAAGCCCCAAGGACGCCGCGCGCCGTCACGGGCGCAGAGCGCGCTAGCGTGCCGGGATGCTGAGACGCTTGTTGATCGTCTCGGGCGCGGTGACGGTCGCGCTCGCGGCCCTGGTGGGGATCGAGATCGTCCTCGCCCTACGGCGCGAGTACCTGCCGACCGCGCCGGCCATGCGCATCGAGGGCACCTTCGGCGCGCCGGAGAGCCAGCCTCTGCGCTTCGTGGTGCTCGGCGACTCGACCGCGGCAGGTCTCGGAGCCGACTCAGCCGACGATGCCTACCCGAGCGTGCTCGCACGCAAGCTCGCCGCCGACGGATACCGCGTCCACCTGACCGGCCTCGGGATATCGGGCGCCCGCGTCCGAGACCTGCTGGAGGAGCAGGTCCCCGAAGCGGTGGCGTCCAGCCCCGACCTGATCTTCGTGGGGATCGGGGCCAACGACGTCACCCACCTGACGCCGCTGGATGAGATCGGGCGCGACATCGCCCGGGCGCTGGAGCGGTTGCTGGAGAGCGGAGCGACAGTGGTCGTCGCCGGACCCCCCGACATGCACGTGTTCGCGTGGGCCGAGCCGCTCCGCTCGCTGTCGGCATGGCGTGGACGCGCCGTCGCGGCTCGCATCGAGGAGGCCGCCCGTGCCGCCGCAGTGCCCGTCGTGCAGCTCGCCGAGGAGACGGGTCCACGATTCACCGAAGACCCGGTCCGCTATCACAGCGCGGATGAGTTCCACCCCAGCTCGGACGGCTACGCGTTGTGGGCGGACGCGATCTACCCGGTGCTCGAGCGCGCCCTGCAGGAACGGTGAGCCGCGGCGGCTAGAAGCGGCGCTTGGACCGCGGTCGCATGCTGGACTTGCGCCCCTTGTGGGATGCGAACACGATGCGAGCCGGAGCGACCGTCATGCCACTCTCCTCGAACTCGCCCCCGAGCGACAGTCGGGACGCCATGCGGCTGACGTCGATCTGCTGGTCCGGCATCACGAACGTCACGCTCGTGCCCGACCGGCCGGCGCGTGCGGTGCGTCCCACGCGATGGACGTAGCCCTTGTCGTCCTCCGGCGCGTCGAAGTTGATCACGAGGGTGATGTCGTCGAGGTCCAAGCCACGCGCGGCGACGTCGGTCGCGATGAGCACTCTGGTCTTGCCACTCTCGAACCTCTGGAGGGCCCGCTGACGCGCCTGCTGGGTCAGGTCGCCGTGCATCGGGGTCGCATCCAGGCCCTTGGACTTGAGCTTGTGTGCGAGCCGGTCGGCTCCGCGCTTGGTCCGCACGAACACGAGAGCGAGGCCGCGCTCGGAACCGAGGAGCTCCACCAGCTTGTCGACGCGGTCGTGAGCGGTGACCTGGATGAACCGGTGATCGGCTTCGTCGACCGTCTCCTTGGGCGTCTCGATCGAATGCGCCACCGCGTCGCGGGTGTAGGCGCGCGCGAGGTGGCCGACGAGACCATCGAGCGTGGCGGAGAAGAACATCGTCTGGCGCTGCGCGGGGAGCAGGTCCACGATGCGGTCGACCTGCGGCTGGAACCCCATGTCGAGCATGCGGTCGGCCTCGTCCAGCACGAGGATCTTGATCCCGCGCAGCGAGACCATCCGGCGGTCGGCCACGTCCTGGAGCCTGCCGGGAGTGGCGATCAGCACGTGCGCCTTCTTGGCCCGGTCCGCCTGGTCACGGATGCTCACGCCCCCGTAGACCGCGGCTACGCGCAAGCCGCGTGCCGCAGCGACCGGGGCGAGGTCCTCGGTCACCTGAACGGCGAGCTCGCGGGTCGGAACCAGCACGAGGGCCGACGGGCGGTCATCGGACGGCGAGAGTCGCTCGGCGATGGGGATCGCGAAGGCGAGGGTCTTGCCGGAGCCGGTGCGGGACTTGGCCAGCACGTCGCGCCCCTGGAGGGCGTCCGGCAGCACCAGATCCTGGATCGCGAACGGGGCGTGGATGTTGCCTTTGGCGAGGGCCGCGCACACGGGCGCGGACACGCCGAGATCGAGGAACGATCGCATCTATCTACTCCTTCTAGGTGGCGGCCGGGCCGCCGGTTCGGGAGATTCGAATTCCCGCAACCGCCCTGAAGGAGGAACCGAGGAGTCAAATCTCACGGGCAACTCTGTTGTTGCCCTTGCACAGCACCATAACATCCGAGAGCGCGAATTCCTTCCATCTGCTTCGCTATCGGCGATCTGGGCGTGTCGTCGCCTAGGGTCGTGGCCGCGAGGGACGGAACCAGCCCCGAACGGCGTGAGTGAACGAGCGAAGCGACAGACGGAGTGCCGATGGCGGTCATCGAGGTCGAAGGGCTGCGCAAGGAATACCGGCGCATCCGCGGCGGCACGACCGTCGCGGTCGACGGGCTCGACCTCGTCGTCCCCGAGGGCGGCGTGTTCGGCTTCCTCGGTCCCAACGGCGCCGGCAAGACCACGACGATCCGCTGCCTGCTCGGGCTCGTGCGTCCCTCCGCGGGCAGATGCCGCCTGCTGGGCGCGGACTGCGCCACCCGGCTTCACGAGGTCGTGGGCCGGGTGGGCTCGATCGTCGAGGCGCCTGCATTGTTCCCGGGGTTCTCGGGCCGGAGGAACCTCGAGCTGCTCGCACGCGTCGACGGGATCGGGCGCGACTCGGTGGAGCGCATGCTCGAACGGGTCGGCCTTGCGGACCGTGCCCACCACCGGGTCAAGACCTACTCGATGGGGATGCGCCAGCGCTTGGGGATCGCGGCCGCGCTGTTGAAGGACCCCGAAGTCTTGATCCTCGACGAGCCTGCCAACGGGCTCGACCCCGCGGGCATCAAAGAGGTCCGCGACCTGCTGCGAGGGCTCGGGCGCGAGGGACGCACGGTGTTCGTATCCAGCCACATATTGGGCGAGGTGCGTCAGACCTGCGACCATGTCGCGATCCTGGCCCGTGGCCGCTGCGTCGCCCTGGGACCCGTGGAGGAGGTCCTGCAGGAAGCCCACGGCGCCGGGCTGCTCGTGAGGATCGATGACCCGCGGCGCGCCGCCGAGACTCTGGCGCGCGCGGGCATCGCGTCTACCCCGGTGGATCGAGGGCTGCGCGTCGACGTCCCCCACGCGGACGCCGCGCGGGTCACGCGCGTGCTCGCCGATGACGGCCTCTATCTCAGCGAGCTTCGGCCGGACGAGGTCGACCTCGAGACCGTGTTCCTGCAGCTCACCGCGGAGCCGGCGGCACGGGAGTCGGCGTGATCCGCTTGCTGCGGGCCGAGCTGCGCCGCTACTGGTCGCGGCGCGCCGTGCGCCTCGTCGGGGTGCTCCTCCTCATAGGCATCGTCGTGAGCGCGGGGCTCGTGTTCTGGAACTCGAGTCGGGACGACAGCGCGGGGATGCGAGCTTACGACGAGCAGGTCCGGTACTGCGTCGAGTTCCACGAGTCGCCCGAGGGCCGGCAGGGGGACCCGGTGCCGCCCGGCTTCGACGACGCCGAGGACTTCTGCCGGTCGCAGATCCCGGTCCAGGCGTTCGACCAACGCTTCCATCTCACCTCGGTCCAGGACGTGCTGATGAGCATCAGCATCCCGCTGATCATCCTCGGTC
>JBHENN010000015.1:0-26227 GCA_046262015.1 Actinomycetota bacterium
CACCGGGCTCGCCGCCCCCCAGCGCCTCTCCGTCCGCCGGCCCGTCGCCCGCCGCGATCCCGCCGGGCTTCGTCGAGGTCCGCGACGACGGCGGGCGGTTCTCGATCGCCTATCCGGCCGGCTGGAAGCGGCTCGGCTCCCCCGACCCCGACGTCCGTCTCGTCGCGGCCGGAGCACAGGACGACTCGCTGCTGGTGCGGACGACGCGGCTGGGCTTCCGGGTCGGGGCCGGCCAGCTTCCGGCCGTGCGCAAGCTCACCGACCGGATCGTCCAATCCGGAAAGGGCGTGCGGATCCTGTCGGGGCCGCAGGAGGTCGAGGTGGGAGGCCTCCCGGGATGGTTCTACTTCTACTCGTTCAAGGACCCGGCCACGGGCCGGCGGGGCGCCCATTCGCACTACTTCCTGTTCCGGGGCCGCACGATGCTCGGGATCGTCTTCCAGACGATCCCGGCGGAGCGCTTCCCGCGCCTCGCGCCGGTGTTCGACCAGATCGTAGGGACCTTCCAACCTCGGTGAGCGGGGTCCCGGGCGATGCAACCCGGGACCAACCACCCCCTTAGCGCTGTACCACTACTGGTTGCAGTAGTTGCCGCCTACCTTGCAGTCGATGTTGTTCGCGTGCCCATGGATCATGAAGTTGCCGGCGCTGCCGTGTTGCCTGCCCACCTGGGTAAGGACGTTGGACAGGTCACTCTCGATCCCCCGGACGGCCCCGATGATCACGTCGGCGCGCCCGTTGATCGCCGCGACGCCCGCCTTGATCGTGCGGACCTCGCCCAAGACGGTGGACAGGTTGCCGTGGATCCCGTCCACCGTGCTCCCGATCCCCTTGGCCGTGGTGTTGATCGATCCGACCGTGTCGTTGATGCCCCCGGCGGTGTCGAGGATGCCCGTGACGGTCTCGTCGATGGTCCCCACCGAGGTGATCACCTCGTCCAGCTGACCCGAGAGCGGCCCGGCCGCCTCGAGGATCTTGCCTGCGGACGTGTTGACCTCGATGGCCAGCTTGACGCTGTCGAGATCCTTGTCGATGGGTGACACCGAGCTCACGATGTCGGCGACCGCCTCGTCGATCGCGATCGCCGATATCAACGTTCCGGTCAGCATCAGGACGGCGGCCAGCGCCTACGCGATGACGACGACCAGGATGGTCCCGGCGAGCCCTCGCTCGCCGCGGAGGTGCTCCAGCCGTCCGGCCATCAGCAGCCCCCGCCGGTGGGCAGACGCTCACACACGCTCTGCAGGTGCTTGTTGACCTCTTTGAGCCCGCCGAGGATGTTGCCCGCGTCGGCCTTTGCCTGGGTCAGCACACTGTTCGCCGTGGCTACCCGCATCCAGATGTCGCTCGTCCCGAGGTTGTCGGCCGGGGTCTGCGCTGCCTCCAGCGTCACCTCGATCTGACGCGCCAGGTCCTGGACGCTGACGAGGACGCTCGATGTCCCCTTGAGCGAGCTCGACGTGTCGACCAGCGAGGCCGAGGTGTCCTTGAGGGACGAGTCGACCTGGACCAACGACGCGTCGATCGACGACAGCCCCGCGATGATGTCGTCCGCTTGTCCGGGGACCGGTTTCAGGGCGGTATCGATCTCGGTGAGGTTGCCGTTGATGTTCTGCACGTGGGCGGGTAGGGGCTCGACGTCACCGCCGGCGCCGGTCACCGCTTCATCGGCCACCTTGAGGGCATCGTCGATGGACTCCAGCGCGCCGACGATGCCGAGCAGGAACCCGATCACCACCAGCACCACGAGGGTCCCGATCGTGACCCACGTCCACATCCACCTGGTCGCGGCCGACGAGCCCGGCCCCGACTCGCTGGATCCACGCCTTATCCATGGTGCGGTTGCGAAACCTGGTTGTGTCGACACGGGCTCCCCCTAACAGTGATTGTCGCTCGGGCCACCGAGCTTGCGGTCGATGCACGCGGCGTTCTGATGTGCGGCCCGTGCCTGGGCGAGGATGTTGCCGGTATCGCCTTTGATCGCCCGGGCGAGGGCGATCGTGCGGTCCAGGTTCTGGTTGATGATGCGCACGTCGTTGTCGATCCGCCTCCCGACGTCGAGGATCTCGGCCGCTACCGCGTTGATCCCTTTGGCGGTCTCGCCGACCGTGCCGGCCGTGCTGTTGATCTCCTTGGCGGTGCCGTTGATCCTGTCGGCCGAGGAGAGGATCGAGGCGCCCAGCCCGTCGATGGACTTAGCCAGGTCGACGATCTTGGTGAGCTTGCCCTCGAGCGGCTCCGCCGTGGTCAGGATGGACCCGGCCGTGTCGTTGGTCCGGTTGAGCTGGATCACGGCGTCGGTAGCGATGTTGATGCCCCGGCCGGTCTTGGAGATGTTGTCTGCCTTCTTGTTGATGCTCTGCGCCGCCCCCAGCGTGCGTGCCAGGAGCACCGCTGCTCCACCGACCGCCACCACCACGACGCCGATGATGATCAGGTTCACGAACCCTCGCTCACCGCGTGGGACCGTTCGCCCCCGCAGCCAGCGGATGAGAACACTCAATCCCGCCACCCCCTTGAGTCTTGTCCGACGAACGGTCCGATGGAGCCGGGTGAGAGGACGACGGGCGGCGTGCGAGGGGGGGGCTCTGAGCCCCGTCGTGACTCAACCATCGGTCAGTCCCCCCAGTTCCTGGGCCGGACGAGCCGGCCACCCGCCGATATTGGACACCGACATATAGGTGCAAGTCAAACGAACCTATACCAGACCGCCCCGGGGCGCCCGGGCGCGCTGCTGTGCGAACGGCGGCTCACGGGACAGCCTTTGCAGAGGCGAGGGGCCCGGGCTACACTCTCGATGCGCGCGACACCTAGCGCCAGCGGGACGGCACAGACGGGACGGCACAGACGGGAGAGGGAGGCCTATGATCCTGGCGGAGCACCAAGGCGGCGACCCCCACCTCTACGGCTGGGTCCTGGGCCTTGTCATCGCGTTCTCGGTGATCGTGATCGTCGTGATCGTCGTCGCGACGATCCTGACGCTTGCGGCTCGCATCTCCAAGCAGGCCGTGATGGCGACCGAGGCGCTCGACGCGGGACGCGCCAACACGCTGGCGCTGTGGGACCTCCAGAAGATCAACGACTCGGCCAGGGCCATCCTTCAGGCGGCGCGCTCCGCACGCAACGCGCTGGGAGGTTGATGTGGATCTAGTGCTTGCATTCGCGGACCAGGAGATCGCGATGTGGACGATCGCGCTGGGTATCGGAGCGGTCGTGATCGTGGTCGTGATCGCATTGCTCACGGTGCTGCTCAAGATCGTCCACGACATCGACCGCAACGTCTTCGGGGTGTGGGAGATGGCCAAACGCCTCGCCGCCAATACCGCAACGACATGGCAGCTCAACGCAACGGCCTCGACCCTCGAAGAGGTCAAGAAAGAAGCCCTGGCCCACGACGAGCTGTTGGCGAGCCGCCGATGAGCACGACCCTTCTCATCACCCTCACCGTCGTCGAGATCCTCGCCTTGGTGCTCGTCCTGGCGATCTACCTGATCAAGGTGTCGCGGGGCCTCCGCTCGATCGCCGACACCCTGGCCAAGGTCACGTTCGGGGTGCGCGCCGTCGAGCTGCAGGTGGCTGTCGTCGGCCCCGGTGTCACCCAGGTCAACAAGACGCTCGAGGAGATCGCCAACGCCTTGCCGGGCATCGCCGAGAAGGCCGAGAGGCTGGCCGGACGGGCCTAGCGCCATCACCGAGAGCCCGGACGACACCTTCCGGCAGGTCCTTCCGCCCTACGGCGAGCCCGAAGGACCCCGGCTTCCTCTCGAGGGCGTCGTCGACGCGTATCTGGACGGCGGGCGCGCCGGGTTCTCGGACGACCTGCACATCGAAGGCAACCTCTTGTTGCTCGGCCGGATGGGCCTGCTCGGCGTACGCCTGGGGTCGCGCTCCCTGCTCCTTAGGTGCGACGTCGACCCCGCCCTTGCCCACGTCAAGGGACGGGTCGAGACGCTGCTCCACGACCGCGGTCTCGATCTCGTGGAGCCCGACGCCCGCTTGGGCGACATCGCCGCGATCCAGGTGGCCGGGATCCGCGGGGCTATGTGGGACCTGTGGGGCGACGACCGCGGGCGCGCCGTGGACGATCTGAACCGGGCCGCTCTCGGCGACGACGCCGATCCGGGCGCCGCACCGGGTCCGACGTCAGACCTCGCACCGGGGATGTCGCTCGACGACCTCCTCGACGAGTGGTCGCCTGGCGACCCTCGCGCCTAGCGGTGCGTCGAGCGCAGCTACGGCACCTCCGGCAACAGCGAGGCGAGATCCGATCGCCACGCAGTCGCCGGCGCGCGCCCGTCCAGTGCGACGTCCGCGCCCGCAGGTACCACGTCGTCGTCGACGACGGCGGCCACCGGTAGGAACCGGCCGCACGCCGCGGCACGCAGACGCATCACGAACTCACGACCCGCGGGGACGCGCGCGCCGACGACCACCGCGGCCGGCCTGAGGTCCCCGCAGTCGTCCGGCTCGATCTCCGACAGGGCGCGGGACTCGAACCGGCAGGCCGGAAGCGACGCCTCGAGCGCGTAGACCTCGTCGTCCGCGAGACCCACCGCGAGGACGACGCACGGCGGCAACCCCGCGATCCGCCGCGCTCCCTCCATCTGGACACCGAGGCCTTCGACCACGGCCTCGTCGACCTCCGCCCAGTCGCGGAACATCGACTCGGCCCCGGCCCGACTCGCCAGAGCCCGGGTCGCGCTGCGTCCGTCCCGGCCCCACAGCTCCCACGTCCCTCCCGCGGTCGAGACCTCGGTATAGATGACCGCGAGGATCAGAGGATGCTCTCCCGGGATGTCGGAGAGACCTGCGGCGCTGAGGACCTCACGGACTATCTCCGGGGCATGCGAGTCGTCGGGTGCCTCTTCGGTACGCACCAGGAACGCGGAGTCACCCAGCCTCACCGCGCAGTGCCACCACCCGGCCAGGATCAGCGCGTCCTCTTCGATATGAAGGCTGTCTCCGGCCGCCGCCGGCGCGCCCGCGATGAACCTTCCGACGACCTCTGCGTCCTGCATCTCGGTCCCATCTCTCGCGTTCCGCGCCGAGCCCGCAGTCTAGGCACCCGGCGCGCCCCGATAGAGGGTGACCCTTAGGGTCCACGGATGCGGATCGCGGTCGTCGGCAAGGGCGGGTCGGGTAAGTCGGTGATCAGCGGCACGATCGCGCGTCTGCTGGCCCGCCGGGGCGAACGGGTCCTCGCGCTCGACTCCGATCCGATCCCCGGCCTTGCCATCAGTCTAGGCCTCGGCCCTCTCGGGACCTCGATGCTGGCGGACGCGGTCGAGCAGGACGAGAAGGGGCGGTGGAAGCTCAAACGAGGCATCGGCGCGGCGCGGGCGGTGCAGCGCTAATCGGTGACGGCGCCTGACGGGGTCCGACTGCTGCAGTTCGGAAAGGCTGGCAGCCAAGGGCTCCAACCCGTGATGGGATCCCTCAACGGCTTCTACCAGGTCGTTCATCGACTCGCTCGGACGCCCGCGTTGGCGGGATGGTCGGTCGTGGGTGACCTCCCCGCCGGGCCCCGTCAAGCCGCGTTCGCGTGGGCCCCGTACGCCCGCGGTTTCCTCCTGGTGGTCGAGCCGACCTGGCAATCGATCCTTACCGCACGGCGGATCGCTCGCATCGTTCGCTCGCGGCCCGGCGTGCAGGTGTTCGCGGTCGGCAACAAGATCGCCGAGCCCCACGAGGCCGAGCTCATCGCCGAACGTCTGGGCGAGAAGATCATCGAAGTGATCCCTGCGGACCGGGATCTCGCCGACGCCGAGAGGAAGGGGATCGCCGTGATCGACCATGCTCCGGGCTCCGCTGCGGTCCGGGCGATCGAGCGGCTGGTCAAGAAGCTCGCGCGGCGTAGTCTGGACCCGTGATGCCACGATGAAGCTCGCCGTCGCCGGCAAGGGCGGCTCGGGCAAGACCACGATCTCGGGCACGCTGGCGCGCAGCCTCGCCCGCACGGGTCACACGGTCATCGCGCTGGACTGCGACACGAACCCCATGCTCGGCGTCTCGCTTGGGGTGGGACCGGAGGAGACCGACCGGCTCGTTACGGTGCGCCAAGGGCTCGACGACGGCGAGGTCGAGCACCAGCCGACGATCCAGGGGATGGTCGAGACGTTCGGCACCGACGCCCCCGACGGCGTGCGTCTGGTGGTGGTGTCGCGCATCGACAGCGCGGACCCCGGCTGACCCTGATGCGGCGTTTCGCCCGAGCAGTTGCTCGGTGAGCTAGAAGGCGATCGGCGGGTGGTCATCTGCGACCTGGAGGCGGGGGTAGGGACGCTCCTGCGTATGGGTGAGGGACAGGTGGACGTCACCCTGGTGATCGCGGAGACGAGCGCCAAGTCGATCGAAGCCGCCCGGCGCGCCGCGGAGATCGCGTCCGGGCGGAGCCGCGTCATCGTGATCGCCAACCGGGTGCGCGACGACTCCGACATCGAGGCGGTAAGCGCGGTGCTCGGTGCGCACGAGATCGTTGCGGTCCCCGAGGACCCGGCGATCGCTCGGGCCGACAAGGACGGCGTCGCTCCGATCGACGCGAGCCCCGACGCTCCCGGCGTCCGCGTCATAACCGACCTCGCAGCCAGGCTCACTCAGGAACTGGTCGCGCCCTAGAGACGTGCCGGGCAACCCGGGCATCCACCGTCTGCTCACCGCCGTCGCGGTGGCGTTGACGGTCGTGACGGGCATCGTGGCGGTGGTCTGGATCGTCACCCAGGCGATCGGGTCGACGGTGAACGCGGTGCTTGCGGTCGTCCTCGGCGCGGTGGCCGCGTTGATCGTCGGATCCGCGGCGGTGCTTGCCTCCGCGCGCAAGCATCTACGCGCTGCACGCGGGGCCCCCCGGTCCATGCCCGGCACCATCGGACGGCTGTTCGTGGGCTGGACGGGTGTGGGCCTGGCGCTCCTGGTCCTCTACGTATTGATCCTTCTCGTCGGCGAGCTCGACCAGCTGCTCGAGCGATAGGACCATCCGGCCTGCCCTCGAGCCCCACCGCTGCCGGACGAGCGATTGGACAGGCGCGTATCCTTCCCGAAACGTCCTGGATCGGGGGAGGTAAGTGATGGGGAAGAGCTTCGCTCACACGTTCGCTTTCTTGGGCGGCGTCGTCTACCTGATCGCCGGCGTCGCGGGGTTCGTGGTCACCGGGTTCGGCGCCTTCGTCGGCGACTCGCCCGACGCGCTGTTCACGCTCGACCTCAATCCTTTCCACAACGTCGTGCACCTGGGGATCGGAGCGATGCTGCTCGCCGCGGCGCGCATCGACGAGCCCGGCGTGACCCAGGGCATCCTGACCGGCGGGGGCCTCGTGCTGGTCCTCGCGGCGATCTTGGGGTTCCTGGGGTCCCTCGATCAGCTGCTGTCGGTCGACGGGACCATGGCGTCGGACAACTTCCTGCACGCGATCACGGGCGTCGGCGCGATCGTTGCAGGCTCGACGTCCGCAGAGCCCATGTCCGGTCGCTCCGCCCAACCCACCGGCGGCTAGCGGATCCCGCGGGGAAGACCCGTCAGTCGGAGTCCTCGAGAAAGCCGTCCACCTCGTGCGCGAGGTTGTGTCGCAGGTGCTCGAGGTTGTAGGTCACCAATTCGTCGCCTTCCCACTCCGCCCCGAGCGCGACCGCGTGGTCGATCTCGAAGAGGCCGTCGGGCTCGGCGCCGGTCCACTGGAAGCCGACCATCGTCGTGTCGTCCTTGCGAGCAAGCACCACCCTGCTCATGTCCCGGCTGCGGCACTCTGGGCGCGCTCTTCGCTGTCCTTTAGGCCGTCGGCCTCGTAGAAGCCGCCCTCGAACACCCTGCTCTTCTGGATGTCGTCGGCTTCGATCGTGATGAGGTCCTTCTTGGTGAGCGAACGGCCTCCGGCGGCCTCGTAGAGACGGATCGCCTGGCGCATACGCGCCCGGTCCAGCGCATTGCGCACGCTGCGACCGTTGGCGAATCGCGGCTGCTCCATGCGCAGCGACAGATACTCCTCGAACGCCTTCTCCGCATCCGGAGCCAGCCGGTAGCGCTGTTGTTCGGTCATCAAGCGGCCGATCGCCATCAGCTCGTCGACCTCGTAGTCGGGAAAGTCGATGTGGTGGGCGATGCGGGAGCTGAGACCCGGCACGTCCGAGAAGAAGCGGTCCATCTGCTTCTTGTATCCCGCCATGATCACGACCAGGTCCTCGCGGTCGTTCTCCATCACCTGGAGCAACAGCTCCACGGTCTCCTGACCGTAGTCGCGCTCGTTGTCGACGCGGTAGATGTGATACGCCTCGTCGATGAACAGCACGCCGCCCATGGCACGCTTGAGCACCTCACGCGTCTTCGGAGCGGTATGCCCGACGTACTGACCGACCAGGTCGTCGCGGGTGACGCTGACGAGGTGGCCCTTGCGGACGTAACCGAGCTTGTACAGGATCTTGCCCATCTTCATGGCCACCGTCGTCTTTCCCGTCCCGGGATTGCCGGTGAAGGACATGTGAAGGGTCGGAGCGTCGGCCTCGAGCGCGATCGACCGACGCAACCGGTCGATCAGCAGGAGCGAGGCGATCTCGCGGATACGGGCCTTCACCTCGCGGAGGCCGACCAGCTCGCGGTCGAGAGCGTCCAGCACCTCTTCGATGCGAGAGTCCTTCATCAGACCCTCGGCATCGACCTCCGTATCGTCGGGTACCTCGTTGAGCGGGTCCTCGACATCGGCGAAACGCTGGTCGACCGACGGCCGGCCGAACGGCTCGGCGCCGTCCCTCTCCGGCGCGCCGGGTCCCAACGGCGGGACCTTTGCCTCCTCGGCCATGAGCTAGCTGCCTCCCGTGCCTACTCGGAAGGGCGGTAACGGTCGCCGTGAGGCTGGTCCGCGGCGTACGGCTCCATCGTGTAGCGGACCACGCGGTCGTGCGATTCCTGCCGGTGCAGGCGGTAGCCGGGTTCGTGCGCGGGACGGTTGACGATGAATTGCAACGCCGTCGTCTGTTTCGTGAGCGTCGGGTTGTACAGGCTGACCCGGATGTACTGGTTCGGGAAAGCCTCCCGGCAGCGGGCGACCTCGTGGAACCCGCCGGCGGCGTCCTCGATATCGAACATCGGCATCCCCCACATGTCCCAGTAGACGTTGCGGGGGTGCGGATCGTCGGTGAACTCGATCGCGACCGCCCATCCGTTGTCGATGCCGTACTGGATCTGCGCCTTGATCTCGTCGTCGCTCAGCTCGGGTAGGTACGAGAAGGTGCCCTGCGTGATGTGAAGTCCTGTCGTCATCGTCTTCTCCTCAGCTCACCGGAGTGGGGGTCTCGACGACGTCGGGGACGTCGGTCGACTCGAACTCGAAGGTGATATCGCCCCACACGTCCAGGGCCGACTGCAGCTCCGGGCACCGCTTGGCGGCTGCCTTGAGGATGTCCGGCCCTTCTTTGAAGTAGTCGCGTCCTTCGTTGCGCGCCTGGATCATGCATTCCACCGCGACGCGGTTGGCGGTGGCACCGGCCGAGATCCCCATCGGGTGCCCGATCGTCCCTCCGCCGAACTGCAGGACCACGTCCTCGCCGAGGTAGTGGAGCAGCTGGTGCATCTGGCCGGCGTGGATCCCGCCGGAGGCAACCGGCATGACGCCCGGTATGTGAGCCCAGTCCTGGTCGAAGTAGATGCCGGTCGCGGGGTCCTTCTTGACGAAGTCCTCGCGCAGGGTGTCGTAATAGCCCTTGATCGCGGCCGGATCGCCTTCGAGCTTGCCCACTACGGTACCGGCGTGGATGTGGTCGACGCCGAGCATCCGGCACCACTTCGAGAGCACGCGGAAGTTGACCCCGTGTGTCTTCTGCCGGGTGTAGGTCGCGTGGCCGGCGCGATGGAGGTGCAGTATCACGCCGTTGTCGCGCGCCCAGTTGGACATCGAGGTCATCGCAGTGAACCCGATCGTCAGGTCGATCATGATGATGACGCTTCCGAGCTCCTTCGCGAACTCGGCGCGCTCGTACATGTCCTCCATCGTCGCCGCGGTGACGTTCAGGTAGTGACCCTTCACCTCACCGGTCGTCTCCTCCGCGCGGTGGACCGCCTCGATGCAGTACAGATAGCGGTCGCGCCACCGGTTGAAGGTCTGCGAGTTGATGTTCTCGTCGTCCTTGACGAAGTCGAGCCCGCCCCTCAGCGCCTCGTACACCACGCGTCCGTAGTTGCGGGGCGACAGACCGAGCTTCGGCTTCGTGGTGGCACCGAGCAAGGGACGGCCGTACTTGTTGATGATCTCGCGCTCCATGATGATGCCGTGGGGCGGCCCGCGGAAGGTCTGCAGGTAGTCACGCGGGATACGCATGTCCTCGAGCCGCAGCGCGCGGAGCGCTTTGAACCCGAAGACGTTGCCGATGATCGAGGAGGTGAGGTTGGGGATCGAGCCTTCCTCGAACAGATCCAGCGAGTACGCGATGTAGGCGATGTACTGCGGCGGGTCCGTGTTGGGGACGGGCACGACCTCGTAAGCCTTGGCCTGGTAGTTGTCGTACGCGGTCAGCCGGTCGGTCCAGACGACCGTCCAGGTGGCGGTCGAGGACTCGCCCGCTACCGCAGCGGCTGCCTCTTCAGGGTCGACCCCGTCCTGGGGGGTGATGCGGAAAGCCGCCAGCACGTCGGAGTCCTTCGGCGTGTAGTCGGGCTTCCAGTAGCCCATCTTCTTGTAGGGGATGACCCCGGCCAGCCATCGTGGCCGTTCCTTCTCTTCGGACTTCCCGTTGTCGCCCATGGCGCGCCTCCCGTCGGTGGTCTGACCGTGACCTCACCCTACCCGCTGCATGGTTAGAGCACAACTTAAACTATTTGTCTTTCTCTTAGAAGGATGCTTAACTATCTCCCCGTGACCCTGGGACAGCTACGGACCTTCCTCAAGGTGGCCGAGACGGGCTCGATCGCTGGCGCTGCAGCCGCCCTCGTGGTGACCGAACCATCGGTGTCGGCCGCGGTGGCCGCGCTGCGACGGGAGCTGGGGGCCGACCTGATCGAGCGCGCCGGGCGCGGGATACGACTCACCGAAGCGGGCCACGAGCTCGCCCTCCACGCCACCGACATCCTCGGCCTGGTGCAGAGCGCCCGGCGGTCGGTCGCCGAGGCGGCGGGGGGTCCCCGCCACGTGCGGCTCGTGGCCGTGACCACTGCAGGCGAGTACGTGCTCCCGCCGATCCTGGGAGCCTTCTTCGACACCCACCCCGGCGTCCAGGTGTCCCTCGAGGTGGGCAACCGATCCGACGCGATCGCCCGCCTCGTCGCCCGGGATGCCGACATCGCCGTGGGAGGCCGGCCTCCGGCCGAGAGCGGCATCGCCGGCGAGGCCTTCCTCGAGAACCACCTCGTCGTGGTCGGGCGATCCGACCATCCCCTGCGCGACCGGCGCGCCCTGCAACCGCGCGTGCTGGCGCGCGAGACCTGGCTGCTGCGGGAGCCGGGGTCGGGCACGCGGGCGACCACCGAGGAGTTCTTCGCGTCGAACGACATACAGCCCGCCGCGGTGATGACGATCGGGAGCAACGGGGCGGTCAAGGAAGCTGCCGTAGTGGGCCTCGGGGTGACCCTCATCTCGTCGCACGCGGTGGCGCGCGAGCTCGCCGACGGACGGCTCGCTCGCCTGGACGTGCGAGGGACGCCGTTGCGCCGGGCGTGGTACGCGCTCTACCGCGACGGGAGCCGGTTGTCGAAGTCCACCGCGTTGTTCCTGAACTACCTCATGACCGAGGACCACCCCCACCCGACAGATGCCGGCCCTGCCCGGCCTTAGTGACCCGCCGGCCGGGGAACGTTCGCGAGCCTCTACTTGAAGATGCCCTCGCGCAGGGCGACGGAGACCGCGTTCGCTCGGTCCTTGACGCCGAGCTTCCGGTAGATCGCACTCACGTGCGTCTTGACCGTGTCTTCGGAGATCACGAGCTGCTCAGCGATCGCCCGATTGTTCAGGCCGTCGACCATGGCGCGCAGCACCTCGCTCTCCCTCTGAGTGATGCCCCACTCCGCCCCGGGCCAGATCTGCCCCGGTCGCACGTTCGATGCGGCGCGGGCGATCTTGCCCGTCAGCGCCGGATCGATGATCGTCTCGCCCGACCTCACCTGCTCGAGCACCTGCACGATGTCCTCCGCGCTCGCTCGCTTCAGCATGTAGCCCTTGGCGCCGGCGCGGAGGGCCTCGAAGACGTACTGCTCGTCCTCGTACACCGTGAGGAAAACCACCGCCAGATGCGGGAAGCGTTCGATGATCGTCCGGCACGCGTCGAGGCCGGACTGGCCCTGAAGGCGTACGTCGAGAAGGACGGTCTCCGGCTCCTTCTCGGCTATCTCGACCAGCGCCTCGTCCACGTTCGAGGCCTCGCCGACGACCTCTACCCGCGTATCCCGGAGCATCGCCTTGAGTCCCTCGCGGATCATCCGGTGGTCGTCGACGAGGAGGACCTTGATCGGACCGGCTTGGTCAATCGAGACGGGAGCCTCCCAACCGACCGACCTCCAGGGGCACCCGGACCTCGACCGCGGTCCCCTTCGCCGCCGCGGACCGGATCGTCAGGCGTCCGCGGATGAGCGCGATCCGCTCCTTCATCCCCAGCAACCCGTAGGACGTTTCGGGCCGGCCCCGTTGGTACCCGACCAGGTCGAACCCGCGCCCCGTATCCACGACGCGCATCGCGACCTCGCGCCCGTCCGACGAGGTCTCGAGCCCGATCTCGACGCGGCACGGCCCCGCATGCTTGCGGATGTTGTTGAGGGTCTCCTGGGCGATCCGGTACAGGGTCGTCTCGAGGTGCCCCGGCAGCGCCCGGTCCAGGTCGGTGGCGATCGACACGTCGAACTCATCACCGAGGGTCCGGCGCGCCAGTGCCTCGAGAGCGGGGGCGATGCCGAGGTCGTCGAGCGTGGTCGGTCGGAGGTCGTAGATCGCGCTCCGCGCCTCGGCGAGCGCCTCGTCTATCAACGACTTGGCCGCCTCTAGCTCACTCCGCGCTTGGAGCGGATCGCTCTCGAGCGACCGTTCGCACGCGTTCACCCGGTACCACACCGAGATGAGCTGTTGCATGACCCCGTCGTGGATGTCGGTCGCGACCCGCCTGCGTTCCTCCTCCTGGGCCTGGACGGTGCGTTCGATGATCCCTTCGAGCGCCCGCTCCTTGCGTTCGAGCTCGAGGAAGAGCGCGGCGTGCTCCACGGCCGCCGCCAGCAACGATGCAACGTGCTCGAGGAACGCCACGGTGCCGCGCGCGAACGTCGTGCTGGCCTCGTTGTGGATGCTGACCGCTCCCGTGACGTTGCCGCTGGCAGATGCGAGCGGCACCGAGACCAGCGATCGGTAGCGCTCCGTCTCCGGCTCGTGCACGTAACGGGCGTGCCTCCGGGCATCGTCTTCGACGACCACCGGCGACGCGTGCTCGGCGACCCAGCCGGTTATCCCCGCACCCAGCGCCGGACCTGCTCGCCCGACCGCCGGCGCGTGAACGCCCGTGGCGGCCCGGAGCACCAATGACCCCCGCACGGGGTCGACGAGATGCACGAAGCACGCGTCGGCTCCGGTCGCCTGCACGATGAGGTCGGCGGTCGCCTGGAGGACGAGGTCGAGGTTCGTTCCGGAGAAGAGCACCTCGATGACCCGGTTGAGGACGCGGTCCTCGGCATCGACCGGTTCCGAGATGCCGGTCGGGATGGGGTCGCTCATCGGTCCTCTCGCTGGGCTGTGGTCGAGGCGACCACTCTAGTGACGAGCGAGGGTCCTGCGCGCTCCTCCCGGCGGAGGCTCAGCCCAGGGCTGGCTCCGAGGCGGGCGTGTCCACGTCCTCGTCGGTGGCCGCCACCCCCGCGAGGTCCCTGAGACTGACGATCCCCACCAATCCCCCGTTCTCCACGACCGGAAGGTGGCGGTAGTTGTTGTCCAGCATCATCCGCAGGGCGGCGCCCGCACCCGTGGTCGGCGAGACGGTCGCGGGGTCGGCGGTCATGCAGTCCGAGACATTGGTGCTCCACGGCACCAGGCCATGAGCCACGGCCCGCAGCACGTCACGCTCGGTGATGATCCCCTCGATGTTGCGGCCTTTCATAACGACCGCTGAACCGACCCCTCGTTCGACCATCACCTGAGCGGCGTGGTCCAGCGTCTCGGACGCGGGCATCGTGACGACGTGGTTGCTCATGCGATCGCGCACCGTCTCGTGCTCTTGCGTCGGAGTCACGTCGTCGTGCTCGCTCCCGCCCCGGCCTCCTGGGGCATCGTGTCGAGGAGCCCTCGCAACAGGTCCCGGATCGAGAGAACGCCCGCGACGCTGCCCTCCTCATCGACGACGATGAGGTGACGGAACCCGCCGGAGATCAACCGGCGGCCGGCCTCGATCGCATCCCACGTCAGGGACGCGGTGATCGCCTGGGGGGTCATGTACCCCTCGACGTGGGTGCTCTGTGGGTCGGCCCCTTCGGCCACGGCGCGAAGAACGTCCCGCTCGGTGAGGATGCCGGGGCTCCCGTCGTCGGCGATGACGACGGCCGACCCGACGCGCCGTTCGTGCATCTTCCGCGCCGCGTCGGCCAGGCACTCCTGCGGTCCCACGGAGAGGACCTGGTCGCTGATGAGGGGACCGATGTCCATGTCAGGTCGCGACCTTCGCACTCAGCAGCTGGACCACGAGTAGCAACTGGGTCAGGGCCAGCGATTCCGACCGCAGCGTCTCGTCGCCGACCTGGAAGCTGCCGATCGTGCTGCGGTCGACGTGCTTCGCGTCGATGCTCATGCCTTCCAGGATCAGACGCTCGACGTTGGCGGAGAGCTCGGGATCGACCGATCCGTCGACCTCGACGACGTCCACCGGCTTACCCCGGTCGCGCGCGAGCGAGATGCGGATCGGCCGGAACTGGTCGACCCGCGCCCGCTCCGCGATATCGATCAGATAGGGATGCGCCAGGGTGGGCCGCAGCACCAAGCGGACGTTCAGGGCGTCCGGCGCGACGTCCAGTGACGCCCCAGGAGGGTGGAAGCGCACGACGATGTCCGCGAGCTCGCGCTGCGGCCGGATATAGGCCTCCGAGTCCGGCTCCCGCTTCTCGAGGTCCGCGATCACCTGGTCGGACTCGTAACCGCGCTTGGACGTGTCGCGATCGATCTTCCACTGGCGGCGTAGATCCTCGGGAGGATCGAGGTAGACCTTGACGTCGTAGCAGTCCCGCATCGCCTTCGTGTGGAACCCGAGCAACCCCTCGACGACTACGAGCTCGCGGGGATGGACCAGCTCGGGCGCGCCCAACGTGCCGTCCGCGTGCTGATACACGGGCTTGAGGATCGGCTCTCCAGCGGCGAGCAGCTTCAGGTGCTGCTCCATGATGTCGACGTAGTTGCACTCTGGGTTGAGCGGGGTGATCGACATCTCCTTGCGCGCCTCGCGGTCGTAGCGGTGATAGTCGTCGCTACAGACGTGCGTCACCCGATCGGTACCGAAGACGTTGGCGATACCCCGAGTCATGGTCGTCTTGCCGGCCGCGGAGTCACCCACTATCCCCAAAAGGACCGGCTTGTCGCGCGGCGGCCCGGGGATGGCGCGCGTCACGTCGGTGGAGGAATTCGTCACGGTCGCCATAGTGACCCAACATAGACAACCCGCCCTAGCGCCGCATCATGCGGAGGTAGGGGAACGCGCTTCGAGGACTCCTCCCCCGGCGGAGTGAGGACCCTCACCCAGCGGGGTGAGAACGAGCAGGCCCGCCCTCTCCCCCACGAAGTCCGACCTTCGGGGAATGGTCGGGCCGGACCTGGGCATCTAGCCTTGGGAGATGACCACCGATATCGAGCCGGCGATCGTCGCGTCCGTCCTGAGCGCGGATCAGGGCAGACTCGCCGACGTATGCCGCGCCCTCGAGCAAGCCGGGATCGACGGTATCCAGTGGGACGTCATGGATGGGCACTTCGTACCGAACCTGACCGTTGGACCCGGGGTCGTCGAGGCGTGCCGGGCGGCTACCGAACTGCCGTTCGAGGCGCACTTGATGATCGAGGAGCCGGAGAGGTCGATGGAGCGATACATCGCCGCGGGCTGTGACTGCGTGATCGTCCACGCCGAGGCTTGCCGGCACCTGCACCGGACGCTCGAGTCGATCCGCGCGTCCGGCGCGCGCGCCGGAGTGGCGCTGAACCCGTCGACCCCACTGGACGCGGTGCGTCACGTCGTCGATCTCGTCGATCTCCTGCTCGTCATGACCGTCAACCCCGGCTTCGGCGGCCAGTCCTACATCGCGACGATGGAGCCCGAGATCCGAGAGGCGCGCACGATGGTCGACTCCGAAGGCCGGGACGTGCCGGTAGAGGTGGACGGCGGCATCGCGCAGAACACGATCGCCGCGGCCGCGGGGGCGGGGGCCGATCGCTTCGTCGTTGGTTCGGCACTGTTCGCGCCCGAAGGGTTCGACGCGATCCTGACCGACCTCCGAGGGGCGCTCGGGACGGGTCCTAGAGTGGGGGTTTCATGACGTCCATCACGACGACCGCACGCTCCACCGCCGCGCTCGACGAGCTCTGCATCAACACCATCCGGACCCTGTCGATCGACGCCGTCGAGCGGGCCGCGTCGGGACACCCCGGCGCGCCGATGGGGGCAGCGCCGATGGCGTACGTGCTATGGACGCGCTTCCTCAAGCACAACCCGGCGGACCCGCACTGGATCGATCGCGACCGCTTCGTGCTCTCGGCGGGGCATGCCTCGATGCTCCTGTACAGCCTTCTGCACCTGACCGGTTACGACCTCCCCTTGGCCGAGCTGAAGGCGTTCCGTCAGTACGAGTCCAAGACCCCAGGCCACCCCGAGTACCGGCACACGCCCGGGGTCGAGACGACGACCGGCCCTCTCGGACAAGGGTTCGCCACCGGGGTGGGGATGGCCATGGCGGAGCGCTACCTTGCGGATCGCTACAACTCGCCCGGCTACGACCTGATCGATCACTTCACGTACGCGATCGTCTCGGACGGCGACCTGATGGAGGGGGTCTCTTCGGAGGCGGCTTCTCTGGCAGGGCATCTCCGCCTCGGAAAGCTCGTCTATCTGTACGACTCGAACGGGATATCGATCGACGGCTCAACCGAGCTTGCGTTCACCGAGGACGTCGGCGCCCGCTTCGAGGCGTACCACTGGCACGTCCAGCAGGTCGACGACGGGAACGACCTCGACGCGCTCGAGCGCGCGATCGCGGTGGGCCGCGACGACCCGCGGCCGTCGCTGATCGTGGTGAAGACCCACATCGGGTACGGCGCGCCGACCAAGCAGGATTCCGAGAAGGCTCACGGCGAAGCGCTCGGTCCGGACGAGGTGCGCGGGGCCAAGGCGTTCTACGGATGGCCCGAAGACGAAGAGTTCCTGATCCCGGACGAAGCGCTCACGCGCATGCGCAGCGCGCTCGAGACCGGTGCACAGCAGCAGCAGCGGTGGGCGGACCTGAAGGAGGCCTGCCGCCGGGAGCACCCCGACGTGGTCGACGAGCTCGAGCGCGTCCTGGCGAACGAGCTGCCGAACGGATGGGATGCCGACGCGCCCTCGTTCTCGGTCGACGACGACAGCATGGCGACCCGCAAAGCCTCGGGCGCAGCCATCAACGCGTTCGCTCCTCGCTTGCCCGAGCTGGTCGGGGGGTCCGCCGACCTCGCCGGTTCCAACAACACCGCCATCAAGGACGCTCCTGCCTTCGGACCGGGCACCGCAGGCCCGAACATCAACTTCGGGGTGCGCGAGCACGCCATGGGGGCCGCCGTTAACGGGCTGGCGATGCATGGAGGCCTACGGCCGTACGGCGCGACGTTCCTGATCTTCTCGGACTACATGCGGCCGGCGGTACGCCTGGCCTCCCTGTCCCAGATCCCGAGCATCTTCGTGTTCACCCACGACTCCATCGGCCTCGGTGAGGACGGACCGACCCACCAACCGATCGAGCACCTCGCGTCGCTGCGCGCGATGCCGAGGCTGGTGGTGCTACGTCCGGCGGACGCCAACGAGACGATCCAGGCATGGCGCTTCGCGCTCGGTTACCGCGACGGTCCGGTGGCGTTCTCGCTCACCCGCCAGGGGCTTCCGATCCTCGAGGGGACGGCGCGCGGCCGGCCTCCGGTCGAGCGCGGGGCATACATCCTGGAAGAAGCCGCGGATGGGGACCCGGATGTCATCGTCATCGCCACGGGCTCGGAGGTCCACGTTGCAGTCGAAGCCGCTCGCCGACTGGCCGACCGGCAGGTCTCCGTGCGCGTGGTGAGCATGCCGTCGTGGGAGCTGTTCGAACGGCAGTCCCTCGACTACCGAGAGCGGGTCCTTCCGCGTCACGTCCGGGCGCGGGTCTCGGTCGAAGCGGGTGCGACCTTCGGATGGACCCGTTGGGTAGGAGAGGAGGGGGTCGTGATAGGTGTCGACCGTTACGGGGCTTCGGCCCCGGGTGAGGTAGTGCTGCGCGAGCTGGGATTCACTCCCGAGCACGTGGTCCAGAGGGCGCTCCAGGTCCTCGAGACCACGACCGGCCACGGGAAAGCGAGAGAAAGGGTGGGGCGATGACCGTCCGAGTAGCCATCAACGGGTTCGGCCGGATCGGCCGGCAGGTGCTCCGTCAGATCTCGAGCGACCACGATGACCTCGAGGTCGTCGTCATCAACTCGGTGCGCGCCGAACCAGATCTGTGCGCCCATCTGTTCAAGTACGACTCGGTGTTCGGCCGCTACCCGGGCGTCGTGGACCACGACGACGACCACATCATCGTGGACGGACATCCCATAAGGGTCAGCGCGCAGCCCGATCCCCTTCTGTGCCCCTGGCACGCGTACGACGTCGACGTCGTGATCGAGTCGACGGGGCGCTTCACCGACCGGGACGCGGCCGCGCAGCACCTCAAGGCGGGCGCGGCGAAGGTGATCATCACGGCTCCCGCGCGCTACGACGACGCGACGATCGTGATGGGCGTCAACGACGACATCTACGATCCCGACTCACACGACGTGATCTCCGCGGGCTCCTGCACCACGAACTGCCTGGGGCCCGTGCTGAAGGTCCTGGA
The DNA here is from genome assembly GCA_046262015.1 of Actinomycetota bacterium. Lineage (GTDB taxonomy): Bacteria > Actinomycetota > CADDZG01 > CADDZG01 > WHSQ01 > JBHENN01. Next base: position 19,013 of record JBHENN010000015.1, read on the forward strand.
CGAGAGCTACACGATCGTCAGCGGTCTCATGACGACCGTGCACGCGTACACGCGCGACCAAGAGCTGCTCGATGGGACGCACAGCGACATGCGCCGGGCGCGCGCGGCAACGCTCAACATGTGCCCCACGCAGACAGGTGCCGCCAAGGCGATCGACCGCATCCTGCCGGACCTGTCGGGCAAGATCGTCGGCCTCGCGGTACGCGTCCCGCTGCCCGATGTCTCGCTGGTCGATCTCTCGGTCCGTCTCGAGAAGGCGCCCAAGGTGGACGCGGTGAACCAGATGTTCAGCGAGGTCGCGGCGGGCGCGCTCGAGGGTATCCTCGACGCTACCGAGGAGCCCCTCGTGTCGAGCGACTTCCACGGTGACCATCACTCGGCGATCGTCGACCTGCCCTCGACCCGGCGCGCCCCCGGTGGGTTCGTCAAGGTCCTGGCCTGGTACGACAACGAGACCGGCTACAGCGCGCGGGTGATCGATCTGCTGCATCTGGTAGGGGCGAGCCTCGACTCGGAGGGAACCACGGCGACCGACGCCCGTGCGGCCGCCCCCCGTGAGGACGCGCCCGCGGAGCCTCAGCCCGCTTAGACGGGGCGCACGGCGGGTTCCTCGGTCCCGGGTCCGTCGGGAGGGGGTGCCTCGCCGTCGTCGGGAGTCTCGTCGCCGGCTCCCTCCGGGGCCGGCCTGCGCCGCGCCGGCAACCAGCCCGCGAACCACACCGACACCAGCACGAGGCCGAGCGCGCCCAGACCCAGCCCGGCGGCGCTCATGGCCCCGGGGAGGTAGTCCGGGACCTGCGGGCGGTCGGAGAACGCCACGAGCGCGCGCACGAGGTCCTGCTTGTTCGTTATCTCCGTCCCCGCGCGCGTGTCGCTCCACGCGGCCAAGCTTGCGGTATCCGTCGACACCAGCCCGAGGCGAGACCCCAGGTCGGGCATCCCCCGTTCGGACCCGAAGCCGACCCGTGAGTCGAACCGGAGGTCGCTGACCCGCAGACTGCGAGTGAAGCTCGCACCTTCGTCGACCGAGTACTGCAGCGACACCTCGTTGAACAGGTCCCCGATGTCGGCGCGACGGTCGTAGTAGACGACGTCGACGCGGCCATCGGGAGCAACCGCGACCTTCGGCAGGTACTGCGAGCCCCCATCACCGTGGGGGGTGTCGTTGACCCGGACCGCGTCGCCGAAGCTACGGCCGCCATCATGCGAGGTCCACATCCATACGTCGGCGTCGCCCAGACGCGCGTCGTGGTACGCGACGTAGATAGTCCCCTCCTCCCGGTCCACCGCCAGCGATGGGAACGCGGGAAGGAACACGACGAATCGCTCGATCGGCGTCAGCTCGTCCTCGACCACCGACTCACGCCACGTCCCACCGCCGTCATCCGAACGTGCAAGGACGAGCTGGAAGGACCCCGAGTACGGCGGTCCGCCGATGCCTTCGTGCCCACCTTCGTAGTCGAGGCGGTCCTCTCCGAGATCGAGGTAGAGGACGTAGGGCTCGCCGTCTCGACCGGGCGTGACCGAGGGCGCGACCACGCGCTCCCGGGTTCGGTCGCTAACGGCGACCGGCCGGGTCCAGCTCTCGCCTCCATCGTCCGAGCGCGCGAAGACGATCGGGTAGCCCGTCCCCACGAACCGCAGCTGGGCCACCTCCTCGGCTCGCAGCCAGGTGAGAAAGAGGCGGTCGGGCACGGCCGGGTCGGTCGCGAGCCTGACCTGGAAGGACAGACGCCCGGCTGCCCGTAACGGCGTGGAGAGCGTGCGGCCCCCGTCCTCCGACCGCGCCACCCAGACCGCGTTCGGGACATTCCCCAGCCCTTTCAGGGTGACGAACGACAGGTACATCGTGCCGTCGGGCGAGAAGGCGACATCGGGCGCGTAGCACTTGTCCGGCTCGCCTTTCGGTCTCGGGATCGTGGTCTTGCTCCACGTCGCTCCCCCGTCGGCCGAGACGTGCAACGCGCACGAGAAGCGCGGCGTGTCGATGCGGTTGGAGATCGCGACGTTTGCAGGATCGGTGGGGTTCACGGCAACCGTCGGCGAGTTGTGGGCGCTGATGTCGAGGGGATCGGAGGCCCCAACGTTGACCGGCTGGTTGAGGCCGGCAGCACGAGCGATAGGGGGCGCGGCCAGGGCTTCGCCCACGAGCCACCCGCCCGAGCCCACCAGCAGCAGCGCAACGCCGAAGAAAGGGCGCAGGTCGAGGGGCTCGAGCCGGCCCAGGAGGCGCTCGCCCCGCGCGCCGCGCTGAAGCCCCGCCCATGTTGCCGCGAGGCGGGCGCGCAGGTTCGCACGACCCCTCACGGACGCACCCGCCGGCGCACCTCGGCTGCAACGAGCGCCAGCGCCACCCCGAGCAGCGCGAGCGTGACGTAACCGAATGGTCCGAGGCCCGTAGAAGCGGTGTCGCCGCGGCGATCGGAAGGAGCAGAGGTGCCGGCGTTCGGATCCCGACGCTCGGGTCCGCCGGTGTCGCCTGCAACGACCTGTGGGAGGAAGGAGAGCTTGTCGAGGATGCCCGAGCCCGCGACGAACACCCACCCGTCGTGCGCCGCGGAGCGGTACGGAAAGGCTCCCTCCACGAAGAAGAGGGGGACGGCGGGCACGTCGCGCGCCAACAGCCGCAGCGCCGCTTCGACCGCACCGCGGCGGGCCGCGACCCCTCCGGTGGTCACTACCGGGTCCATGCGCGCGTCGAACGCCGGACTCCGGTAGCCGGTGTAGTTGATCGGCGCGGCCCGTGGGTCGCTACCGAAGATCGCGCCGAGGAAGCCCGGGTCGTACGACGCGAGCGGCGGGCTGGTCCAGATCGCGGCCGTGAACCGCGGTCGCGCTCGGTCCTCTCCCACCGCCTGGCCCAGCGCGTCGCGCGGCAGCGGGCGCAGCGCGGCCTCGAAACCCGCGCGCCCCAGGGCAAGCACCACCTGGCGCCCCGCTTCGAGACGCAGAGGATCGTTCTCAGGCGCCAGCACCTCGAACGCGGGAAGGTCGAGCCGTCGGGCCGCCGCGCGCGCGCCGGCCTCGTCGAAGTCGTGGAGGTCGGCGTCGGGCGCCCACCGCGAGGTGGGGTGGAGATAGCCGCGCTCGCCCGGGATCGCGTCCCCGGAGGCGGCCGAGATGCGATCGAGGTCGAGCGCGGTCGCCACGGCGCGTCGGGCACGGGCGTCATCGAAGGGCGGCTCGCGCGCGTTGAGCATCAACACCGTGCCGGCGTAAAGAGGGCCGCGCTCCAGGCGCGTCGAGACGCGCTCGAGGCGGGTCGCCGTGCCGGGTGACACGGGTACGGCCAGGGCGTCGAGGTCACCCCCCTCGAACGCCTCGAGGGTTGCGTCGAGATCGTCCTCGATATCCACCTGAAGGATGTCGGGTTGCGGCGCGCCGAGGAAATAGTCGTCGTTCGCTTCGAACCGATACGACCCGCCGGCGGCGCGGCGCGTCAGGCGGTATGGCCCGCTGCCGATCGCGAGCCCCCGCGGCGCGGGACGTTCCGGAGACAGGCCGGCCCACAGATGGCGAGGGACGATCGGGACGTCGGAGAGGGGCTGGTCGGCGAACCCCGCGGCGCGCCGGCGCAACGTGAAGACGACGGTGGAGGCATCGGGCGCGCTGACGTCGGCGACCTCCTGCACCTGGGGCGTGAACCGCGGGTGGTAGCGGCTCTGCACCAGCTCGAAGGTGAAGACGACGTCGGCAGAGGTTAGGGGCTCGCCGTCGTGGAAGCGGATCCCGTCGCGGAGGCGCACGGTCACCTCTGTTCCGTCCGGGCTGGTGGTGACCGACCGCGCCAACCACGGCCGGGGGCGTCCCTGCGTGTCGCGCCACATCAAGGTGTCGTAGACGAGCGTCATCAGCGGGTACCCGAGGACGAACGTGTACGGGGTGAGGCTCTCGGCGCGCGGGAAGGAGATACGTACCAGCGATCGCTGCTGCCCGAGCGCGCCCGGGGCCGCGCCCGCCACGAGCACCACGGCGGTCGCGACCGACGCGAGGACGCGGACGCCCCCACGCCGCATAGGTCCGCTCCGCCCCGCTGGGGCCGCCGTTAACAAGGAAGGCGCATGCTAGCGTCTGGCGGGAATGGCAGATCGATCTCGAAAACCGCGCTCGGGCCAGCGCGACCCGGGCCGCACCATCGGCTTCTGGACCATCCTGACCATCGTCCTGCTCCTCGCCGGCTATGCCTGGGTCCTGGAGGCCTCGCGCCCGCACGTGACCGGCGACAACCTCCGCTACGACGAGTTCGTCGATCTCGTCGAGGCGGGACGGGTCGAGGACGCCCAGATCCTCAACTACGACTCGTTCGTGGTCGGCTCCTACGTACCGGGGCCCGTCCCGGACGCCGCCGGCGTCCACGACCACGGCATGGGCGGGGCTGGACGAGGGGATGCCGCGCCGCCCCCGCCCGAAGGTCCGACCGAGCGCTACTTCACCCCCTATCTGAAGTCTGGCGGCGTGGGGGCTGGCGGGGGCGCTCAGAACGACCTGCTCGCGTTCCTGGTCGGGAACCGGGTGCCCACCACGATCGACCAGCAGATCGGCAAGCAGTTCGTCGGCCCGGCGACGTTGGTGCTGCCCGCGCTCATCGTCGTAGTGGTGTTCGTTTACCTCGTCCTCTCCTACGTGCGCGGCACGGGCCTCTTCGGCATCAAGAGCGGCGCGCTCAAGGTGGCCAAGGAGGACACCGACGTGACCTTCGCCGACGTCGCCGGCCAGGAGACGGCGGTCACCGAGCTGCGGGAGATCTCGCAGTTCCTCTCCGACCCCGAACGGTTCACAGCCGTCGGGGCGCAGATACCGAAAGGGATACTGCTCTACGGCCCTCCCGGATGCGGCAAGACGCTCAGTGCGCGCGCTCTCGCCGGCGAGGCCGGAGCATCGTTCTATTCCATCTCCGGGGCCGACTTCGTCGAGCTGTACGTGGGTGTGGGAGCGTCGCGCGTGCGCGAGCTGTTCGCAGAGGCGCGAGCCAACGCTCCAGCGATCGTCTTCATCGACGAGCTGGACTCGCTCGGCCGGCGGAGACGATCGAGCGAGCCGGGCAGCACCGGGACCCAGGACGAGCAGGAGCAGGCGCTGAACGCGATCCTCACCGAGCTCGACGGTTTCTCGCCCCGCCAGGGGATCGTGGTCCTGGGCGCGACCAACCGGCCGGACATCCTCGACCCTGCCCTGCTGCGCCCGGGGCGGTTCGATCGGGCGATCGGATTCGAGCGTCCCGACGCCAAGGAGCGACTGGCGATCCTGCGGGTCCACGCCAAGGGCAAGCCGATCGAGACCTCAGCCGACCTCCAGGCCATCGCCCACCGCGCCGTCGGCCTCACCGGGGCCGACCTCGCCGGGATAATCAACGAAGCCGCCCTGCTCACCGCGCGCGCTCGCCGGTCGACGATCGGCCAGGGCGAGCTCGACCAAGCGCTCACCCGGGTGATCGAAGCGCCCGAGCGCCAGCGGCGGATGTCCATGCGGGACCGAACGGTCGGGGGCACCTCCCTGACCGACGAGCGCGTGACGTTCGCCGACGTCGCCGGGGTCGACGACGCGATCCTCGAGCTGGCCGAGGTCAAGGACTACCTCGCCGACGCGGGCCGCTTCGAAGCGATGGGCGCGCGCCCTCCGAGCGGTTTCCTGCTGGTCGGACCGCCCGGGGTCGGCAAGACATTGCTCGCGCGCGCACTGGCCAACGAAGCCAATGCGGTCTTCGTGTCGGTAGCGGCAACGGAGTTCGTGGAGGTCTTCGTCGGTGAGGGCGCGGCACGCGTGCGCGACCTCTTCGCCGAGGCCCGCAGCGCGGCGCCGGCGATCATCTTCATCGACGAGATCGACGCCATCGGAGCGCGCCGCGGCCACGCGGTCGACGGGCATCGCGAGCGGGAGCAGACGCTCAACCAGATCCTCATCGAGCTCGATGGGTTCGGCCGACGCGCCGGGGTCATCGTCATGGCCGCGTCCAACCGGCCCGAGCTGCTCGACCCCGCCCTGGTGCGCCCCGGCAGGTTCGACCGCACGATCACCGTCGACCTTCCCGACCAGGCCGGACGGCGAGCGATCCTCGCGGTCCACGCCCGGGGCAAGCCGATCGCGGCAAGCGTCGACCTCGACGAGGTCGCGCGCATCACACAGGGATTGGCCGGGGCAGATCTCGCGAACGTGATGAACGAAGCTGTCCTCCTCGCGGCACGCGACGGCCTGACGCAGGTGACGATGACCGAGATGAGCCGGGCGATCGAGCGCGCCACGCTCGGCATCTCGCGGACCCACGTCATGTCGGACGAAGAGCGCAGGGTCGTCGCCTACCACGAGGCCGGCCATGCCCTGCTGGCCAGAACCTTGCCGGGAGGGAGGATCCCGCACAAGATCAGCATCGTCCCGCGCGGACGCGCGCTCGGGCAGGCGTGGATCCCCGATCCGGAAGGGCTGGTCAAGTCCCGTTCCGCCCTGCTGGACCAGATGGCGATCCTGCTCGGCGGACGCGTGGCCGAGGAGCTCGTGTTCGGTCAGCCGGCCAACGGCGCGGCCAACGACCTCGAACGTGTCGGCGAGCTCGCCCGCTGGATGGTGCGCGAGCTCGGGATGGGCAAGAGCGCGGGGTTGGTCGGCTACGGCAGCGCGGAGAACGGCGCGCCGGCGTACTCGGACGACACCGCCCGGTTGATCGACGCCGACGTGCGCGCCCTGGTCGAGGAGGCCCACACCCGGGCGCGCCGGGTCCTGTCCTCCGGCACGGGCCTCAAACGGGTCGCCGAGGCGCTACTGGAGCGCGAGTCGATCTCCGGCGACGACCTGGAAGCCCTCCTGGTCAAGAGACCCTCGACGCGCCGCCGCCCCCACTCCGGGAAGACCACGAAGGCCGGGGTCTAGACCCACGCGGGAACCTGCCGCACCCCCTTTGTCTTCTCTGGGTTTCTAGCGTTCACGCGCAGGAGGTCGTCTCACCGAGGCGAACCCCTTGGGAGATTCATCCGCGAGAGAGAGGTGCGAACTCAGATGAAGCGACTGGTGATCTTCGTCCTGCTTATCGGATTGGTGGCCGGGTCGGTTGCGACCGCAGAGGCAGCCAAGAAGAAAAAGAAGAAGAAGCCCAAGAAGGTCGAGCGCGTTGTCGAGTTCGAGTACGCCTGTCCCTGCGTGGGCCTCTACCAATTGGGAGGCTTGACCGGAGGTGACCCCAACCTCGGCGGCGGGATCCTGCCGGTTGGCGCCGGTGAGAAGTTC
>JBHENN010000016.1:0-17701 GCA_046262015.1 Actinomycetota bacterium
CCCTATGGAGATGCGCGGCCGGGAGATGCGGGGATGGTTGCGAGTGGGCGCGGATGACGTAGGCACCAAGCGGCAGCTCGCGAGGTGGGTGAAGCTCGGCGCGACTTTCGCCCGCTCGCTACCGGCTAAACGATGATCATCCCCGGGGCCGAGGGCACTGACCATCTGCGACACCGATAGGGCTTAGTTCCTCGGCCCCCCGTTACTCTCGGCGCGGCGCGCCCGTCTGGCGGTGATCACGAACAGGGCAGCGCCGGCCGGGAGCCCGAGGATGCCCGCGTATGCCGCAACGTTCCCGGGGCCGTCGGCGTTCGTCCAGTCCCCGACGTAGGCGAGGCCGACTACGAAGATCGCGGCGGCAACCAGGAAGCCGGCAACGGCCTGGGCGCGCGTCCCTCTTTCCATGTGCGCCGGCCCGACCACGTACCACCCGGTGAAGGCCCCCGCGAGCGCCCCCGCCGCCGCGCCCGCGATCATCTCGGCCAGGCCTTCCAGTCCGTCGCCGAAGCGGCCCGAGCCGAAGACCATGTACCACCCCGCTCCGAGGGATCCGCCGCCTGCCGCGCCCAGCCCGAGGAGCCCGATGGCGGCGAGGAGCCTGCGGCCGCTCACCGCATCAGTCCCACCGCACCCGCACGGAATCGCGCCACAGGTCCAGCACACGGACGTCACCGTCTACGTCGAGCTCCTCGCGCGAGGACCGGTTCCACAGCAGGACGTGGAGCGCGGAGGCCGTCCCACGAACCGTGCAATCTGCCTCGGGCGCCCGTGTTCGCTGGGCAGCGATCCCATCGGGATCCAGGCGCACGAACCAGCGCGCGCGGGCGTCGATCGGTTCGAGAAGCAGCGTGCGGCTCTCGGCCGTCGAGAGCTGCCGTCCCGACCTGCGCGCGAAGCCGAAGAGCATCTCCTCGATGCCGTCGAGTGCGACCCGGCTGTCGAAGGGCGTGACCGGCCCGGTGGCGTTCTCGGCATCGACCCGATGGATGCCGGTCTCGTGCGTCTGGCGGCGCGCCCAGAAGAGGAGCGGTGTGGGAGCCGGGAGGAACGTCCAGCACTCCAGGTCCGGATCGGCCGCAGCGAGCGCCGACACCAGCGACGCGTGGCCGTGGCGCAGCCATTCGACCAGGCGTGCGTCCTCGGGCCATCTCGGGCCGAGCTCGCCCCGGGCGCCGTCGCCGTCCTCGGCCTGGGGGCCCGCAACGTGCTCGGTCGCCCAGCGATGTGCGGTTCCCACGTGACGGACGAGCGTGCGCATGTCCCACCCGGGGCAGGTAGGTATCGGCGTATCGAGGTTGCTTCCCGCGGCAGCACCCACCAGGAGCTTGCCCTCACGCTCCAGGGCCGCGACGTATTCGGTGCGATCCATGCTCGTGGGCTCCTCGCCGTCCGCGCCTCGCTGTTGGTCTTACTCGGCGGGACGCGCCCGAGGCTCGCGCAGCCACAGCGACACGCGGCTCGGCTGCATCACGTCGCCGATGACCTCGAGGAGCTCGGCCGTCAGGGTGTCGAGGTCGAGCTCGTCTCGTAGCCGGGTCGAGAAGCGTTCGAGCGTCTGCGCGGCGTCGTACTTGCGGCGGTAGAAGCGCCGGTCGATGAACGCCTGGATGCGGACGCGCGCCGGGCGGAAGAGGGCCGCTACCGTCAGCGTCGACGCGGCGATCGCCACGTTGGATTGTCCGGTGATAGGCCGCAGCGACCCCTGCAGGACCGTCACGAGGAGCAGGTAGATGCCGGTGAGGGTGGCCGTGAGGACGGTGTAGACGAGCGTTCGGTTGATGAGCAGGTCGATGTCGTAGAGGCGGTACTTGAGCATGGCTATGCCCGCGCCGAGCGGGATCAGCGCGAACGAGAACAGGGCGACGTTCTGCAGCATGCCGAGCCATAGCGGGAAACCGGTGGTCTGCCCCGCGACCCAGAATGGAAGGCTTGCCCCCATGGCGATCAGGTAGGCGGCGGCAGCGGCTCCCGCGCCGGTTGCCAGCCACTTGAGCTGGAGGCGCTGCTGGCCCCGCGCCCGACGGAAGCGCTGGACCACGCTCGCCGCACAACCCACGATGCACAGCGGGATCAAGACGATCGTGAACATGAGCACGTCGAGGACCGGGGCCCACGACTCGATGTGCAGTGGGTTGGGGATGCGGGGAAATCCGACGTCGGCCATCGTGGGGGGGCCGAGGAGGATGACGATGGAGGGAACGACGAGGGCGATCGCGCACAGCCATGCCAGCGGCCTCCACCGCGCCGTCGGAAGACGACCGTCGGGGAACAGCAGGAGCAGGTAGGTGCCTATCAGCCCGACCCCGGGGACCCACGTCCACGCGGTCCACGCGAGGACCAGCTCCGCACCGGGCAGCGACCCGGGCCGGGTCACGAGCCCGTGCTGGATGTAGTTCTCGGTGATACCGCCCGAGCCCCACACGAAGCCGATCGCGAGCAGGATCCAGCCCACGGCGTTGCGCGGCTGACGCGCCGCGATCAGCACGCCGACGGCAGGGAAGGTGAACATCGCGAGCCCGAACAGGGCACCGGTCGCCCCGGCGGTACCCCAATCGGTCGTCTCGTGCGGCCCGACCAAGACGCCGGAGACGGTCGCGACCACGAACACCAGAGCGACGAACGCGAATACGGCCCACGCCAGCCGCGCCGCGGCTCTGTCGCTCATCGCGCAATCATCGCGGACCGTCGCCGAGCCCGCACGAGTGGGCGGCGGCGTGGCAGCGGCAGGAGGCGATCCTCCCGCGGCGAAACTGGGAAGAAGACAGCTAGAAGGAGGGATGCGTGCAACGGATCGTGGGGCTCGCGCTGGCCGCCCTGCTGAGCGCCGCGCTGGGCGCGGGCGTCCTTCCGGCACCGGCCCGTGCAACCGTGGTCCCGGGCCGTTCCCCGGCCCCGGCGGCCGTCGCTGCGGCGGCACCCGGATCGTTCGAGCTCGTCGGCCACGACCCGTTGATGAACCGGGGGATGAACGCAGCCCTCGCCGTGCGGGGCGACTACGCCTACGTCGGCAGCCGGACCGACGGCACGCATCCCAACGCGGGCGTCATGGTCGTCAACGTGGCGGATCCTTCGGCGCCGGAGGTCGTGGGTCAGATCGGGCCGGCGAACCGGGGGGAGACGTCGCGCGAGATGCGGATATGGCCCGAGCAGGACCTCCTGATCGTCCTCTACCTCGCGTCCAACTGCAGCTTCATCATCCACGCGTGCTCGCCCGAGCAGATGACCAAGGACGACGTGATCCGCTTCTACGACATCGCCGGGGACAGGGCCGCGGCCCCGGAGCTGATCGCCGAGTACCTGCCGAGCCAGAACCCTCACGAGTTCTACCTGTGGCAGGACCCTGACGACCGGAAGCGCGCCCTCCTCTACATGTCGACGCCGGGTGGCTCGGACCAGATGATGGTGACCGACATCTCCCGGGCGCGCGCCGGCAAGTTCACCGAGCTGGTGCGATGGAAGACCGTGATCCCCGAGTCGGGCGACAACCGTCTCCATTCGCTGAGCCTCTCGACCGACGGTCGGCGCGCCTTCCTCGCGTACCTGCAGGGCGGGTTCTTCGTGATCGATACCTCCGAGCTCGCCACGGGGAAGAGCAAGCCTCGCATCAAGGCGGTCACACCGATCCACCGGCGCGTCCATTGGGAGGGACCCGGCGCGCACAGCGCGGTCAAGCTGTTCGGACGTCCCTACGCGCTCGTCACCGACGAGGTCTACGGGCAGATCCCCGGTCTCCTGCCGAACCACGGCTGTCCGTGGGGGTGGACCCGACTGATCAGCATCAAGAACCCGGTGAAGCCGAAGGTCGTGGCGGAGTACAGGACCGAGGCGAACGAGCCGGAGTACTGCGAGTCGGCCGACAACTCCCCGGACCGCCAGAGTCTGTCCAGTCAATCCGCTCACAACCCGACGCTGACCCGGAACCTGGCGTTCATCACGTGGCACTCACAGGGTTTGCAGGCGATCTCGGTGAAGAACCCGGCGCGCCCGGTGCCGGTCGCCGAGTTCGTCCCGACCCCGGAGCCCGTGGTGGTGCAGGAGGATCCGGTGCTCAGCTCCGGGCGGGACAAGGTCGTGATGTGGAGCTATCCGGTCGTCAAGGACGGCCTGATCTACGTGGTCGACGTGCGCAACGGCCTCTACATCCTTCGCTACAAGGGCCCGTTCGCCGCCGAGGTCTCGGCGACCAGGTTCCTCGAGGGCAACTCCAACCTGGGCGACGCGCTGAGGTTCGAGCCGCCCCGCTAGCCGCCTCGTGGGCCGGCTCGTTTGACCGACCGGTCCGTGGTGCGTATGGTCCCGCCGGGAGCCCTTCGGGGCTCCTTTCGATTGCCGCCCGCACCCGAGCCGGAGGGGGAGATCGTCGTTCGCAAGCTGAGCTGGGTCGCGTCACTCGCCCTGGTGTTGACGCTGACCGATGGAGCGGTGGCTCATCACCGCGTCTTGCGCGGCGGCGCTCACTACTACTCAGACGCTCTCTCGGGCTCGCCCATGGCCTGCGGAGGCACCTACCGCCCCTGGAAGATGGTGGCCGCGCATCGAACCCTTCCGTGCGGGACCCGGCTGCGCGTCAAGAACCGGGCGAATGGCAGGGTCGTGACGGTCACCGTCCGCGATCGGGGGCCGTTCGGAGACGACGCTTACATCCTGGACGTGTCGCGGCGCGCCGCCAAGCGTCTCAGGTTCTACGACGCCGGCTCGGCCCGGATACGCGCGGCGATCCTCCACGACTAACCGCCGGCGCCGGCGGCTGTCCGCGCTAGTACTCGACCTCCACCCCCTTGACGGCCTTCGGTAGGGCGTTGAAGACGCCCTGCAGCTGCATGAGCTTCATCATGTTCCCGGTGATCTTGAGCTTGCCCTGCATGAAGGCGTTGGTCGGGTTGAGCTCTTCCTTGGAGATCGCCGTCGCGGTGTCGTAGCTCTGGGTCAGGGTCGCCTCCGCGTCGGCAGCTTCGCCGAGGCCGACCTGCGCACCGCCGCCTTCCAGGTTGAAGTAGTACTTGGATTCGCCGCCCTCGGGCACGTCGGTCACGACCTGCTGAAGCTTGACGCTCTGGCCCGAAGCGGCGCGCTTGAAGTCTTCGGACGAGTTGAGGGCCTCGGTGATCGCCTGGGCCCATTCCTCGGACAGGAACTTGACTGCCACTGAGCTGCCTCCTTTGGGTTGGTGCCGGTTCCACGCCCGGCCGGGAGAACATACCGTTTGACGGTGGCCACGACCCCGGGAGAGCCCACCAGCGTCGACTCCGAGCCCCGGCCTGCGGCGACGCTCGTGATCCTGCGCGATGGCCGGGATGGCCTCGAGGTCCTGCTCACCATCCGGCCTCGCCACCTGAGGTTCATGGGAGGAGCCGCGGTGTTCCCCGGAGGCGCGGTCGCCGCGGCCGATCGCGACCCTCGGTGGGCCGACGCAGCTCCGCTTCGGGATGAAGACCCGACGGGCCCCGACGAGCGGGCAGCGGCCGTCTGCGCGCTCCGAGAGGCGTTCGAGGAGGTCGGTTTCACGATCGGTGACGGGCCCATCGAGAGCTTGAACCGGGCCGACGCGAGCGATCCCGGCTCGTTCCTCGGGCGGTGCCTCGCTCTCGGCGTGAGCCTGGCAACCGACTCGCTCGTGTTCGCCGGCCGCTGGGTGACGCCGCTGGGCGCGCCGATCCGGTTTGACGCGCGCTTCTTCCTGGTGCGCGCACCGCGGGGATGGGAGCCCGTGCCCGATCCCGCCGAGGTCGAGAGCTGCCGCTGGCTCACGCCGCCGGACGCGCTGACCGCGCTGGCAGCCGGCGATCTCCTGATGGCGCCGCCGACGGTCGAGATGCTCCAGCGTCTCGCCGCCCACGACAGCTTCGAGGTCGCCGCCTCCTCGTTGGGGCGCGACTGCCTCGACGGACCGGGGGGTGTGCTGGCTACCCGGCTCTCGCCGCTGGTCGCCGTGGTACTCGCTCCCAACCCGGGGATCATGACCGGCCCAGGGACCAACACGTACGTCGTGGGGAGCGGGCCCACGTGCGTGGTCGACCCGGCGGTGGACGATCCCGCTTACATGGCGGCCGTCGAGGCCCTCGCCGGGCGGATCTCACACATCCTCGTCACCCACCGCCACCAGGATCACGTCGGGGGGGTTGCGGCACTCGCGGCGCGCAGCGGGGCTCCGGTCCTTGCATACGGTGACGCTCCCGCGGGAGGTGAGACCGTCGCGCCCGTGGACGACGGGCACGTCGTCGCGACCGGGGGTGCGCGCCTGAAGTGCCTGCACACGCCGGGTCATTCCTCCGATCACCTGTGCTTCTCGCTCGAGGGAGCCGCGAGCCTCCTGTCCGGCGATTCGATCCTGGGAGAGGGCACCGCCGTCATCGCTCCTCCGGACGGCGACATGCGGGCGTACATGCGGTCCCTGAGGCGGCTCGCGGGGCTGGACGTCGACCGGATCTATCCGGGCCACTTCCGTCCGCTCGACGGAGGCCGTGCGGTGATCGAGGGATACCTCGCGCATCGCACGGAACGAGCCGATGCCGTGCTCGCCGCGCTTCGGGATGGCTCGCCGCGCACCCTCGAGGAGGTCGTCTCTATCGTCTACGCGGACACGGACCGCGCGCTCCATGCCATAGCCGCGCTGTCCGCCCTTGCTCATCTCGAGATGTTGGAGGCCGATGGCCTGGTGGAACGGGTAGATGGACGCTGGAAGGAGGTGCACCGGGATTACAGTGAGGGCAGCGCATAGACGGAGCGAGCCATGAGTCACGAGCACGTGCGTCACTCGAGCGAGCCGTGGACGCGGGATGTGGTGCTTGCCGTTCTGGACGCGGTCGACGAGGCACTGGTGTTCCGGGACCGCGCCGGCATCGTGCGCTTGATCAACGAGCGCGCCGAACGACTCTTCGAGTTGAACGCCGACGGGGAAGCCGGCGTCCCTGCGGTGCAGCTGCTACGGAAGATCGCGCTGCAGACCGAAGACCCGGAAGGCTTCATGGAGACCTTCCAGGCGCTGCGCGACGATCCCCGGCGGGAGCTGCGCGCGCACATCGAGCAGATCCTGCCGGAGCGACGGAGCCTCCGCCTGTACTCGCGTGCGACCCTGGACGACGCCGGCGAGGTCGCCGGCCGGATCGACGTCTACACCGATGTCACCGAGGTCGAGCGGCGCGCCGCCGAGGTCCAGGTCCTGTACGAGCAGGCGCGCAAGACGGCGGAGAGCTATCAGCGAAGCCTTCTGCCCGCGCATCCACCGCGCCTTCCTCGCACCTCCGTGGTCGCCCATTACGTCCCTGCGGCCGGCCGCCGCGCGGTGTGTGGCGACTTCTACGACTTCCTGGACCTTCCCGACGGCAGGGTCGCTCTCGTGGTCGGCGATGTCTGTGGCATCGGGCCGGCCGCGGCCAACGACGCCGCGCTGACGCGCTACACGATGCGCGCGATCGCCAGGGACCACTCCGACCCGGGCCTGATCCTGCAGAGACTCAACGCGCAGATCCACGCGCAGATCCACCACGATCGGTTCGTGCGCGTCCTCTTCGGCGCACTCGATCCCGAACGGTCCGTGTTCGAGTACGCCAGCGCCGGCCACGTCCCCCCGATCCGCTATCGCGCCCAGACGGGCAAAGCCGAATGGCTCGAAGAGGGGGGCCTGCCGTTGGCGGTCGAGGCAGACCTCGAGTTCAAGAGCGGGCGCGTCGACCTCGCTCCGGGCGACATGCTCGTCCTGTACACCGACGGCGTCACGGAGGCGCCCCGCGCGCGACGGCCCTTGGGGCGCGGCCGTCTCAGCGACCTGGTCGAGCAATACGGACGGGGCACTCCCGGCGAGCTCACGCAAGGCATCCGGCGCGCCGTCCACGGGTGGGTCGCCGAGGGCGAGCTGCGCGACGACCTCGCGCTCATCGCGTGCCAGGTGGCGCGCGACCCGGCCAGCGACGCACTCGTGCGCGAGCTGGTCGTCCCGAACGACCCGGCGCGCCTGGCGGAGGTGCGCGCGTTCGTGGCGGAGTTCCTCGCCGACCTGCGGGTCCCTGTGGATCGGTCCGCCGAGATCCTGATGGCCGTGGGGGAGGCGGCGGCGAACGCGTGCCGGCACGGCAAGAGGGCTGAAGGCCGCGACGAGATCCGGGTGAGCTGCGCCGCGGTCGGGCTCAACGTCCTCGTCGGCGTCGTCGACGAGGGCCCCGGCTTCGACCCGCGAGCTGTCGCCGGCGCGCCGTCGGACCGCTTCGCCCCGGGGGGACGAGGCCTGTTCCTGATGGGCGCCGTGATGGATGCGGTCGACATCGACAGCTCCGACGAGGGGACGTCGGTGACCCTGATCAAGAGCTTGCTGCCGGCGTAAGGAGGTGACCCACCCCGACCGGGGATGCGATACTTGACCGGCTGGTCAAGACGTGAGGGACGGAGGCTGCTGACATGACGCGCGACGCGGTGATCGTCGAGGCGGTGCGGACCCCGCTCGGCCGCAGGAACGGGATGCTCAAGGACCACCACCCGGTCGACCTTCTGGCCGAGGTGCTGAGCGAGACCGTGGCTCGAGCCGGGATCGACCCCTCCGTCGTGGACGACGTGATCTGTGGGTGCGTCTCGCAGGTCGGCGAGCAGTCGTTCAACGTCGGACGGAACGCGTGGCTGGCGGCCGGTCTTCCGGAAGAGGTACCCGCGACGACGGTCGACCGGCAGTGTGGGTCCTCCCAACAAGCGGCTCACTTCGCCGCCCAGGGGGTGATCGCGGGCGCCTACGACGTTGCGATCGCGTGTGGGGTCGAGCACATGACGCGGGTCCCGATGGGGTCGAGCGCTCAGGGCCCGGGCTTCCCCTTCAGCGAGCGTCTCATGGGTCGCTACGAGGGGGGGCTGGTGCCGCAGGGGGTGTCCTCGGAGATCATCGCCGAGAGATGGGGGCTCCGCCGCGGCGACCTTGACCGCTTCGGGGCACGCTCGCACGAACTCGCGGGCCGGGCCACAGCCACCGGCGAGTTCAAGAACGAGATTCTGCCGATCAAGGTGGCGAGCGCGGACGGAACCGAGCTGTTCGACGCGGACGAGGGCATCCGCACCCCGAACCTCGAGAAGATGGCGCAGCTCGTCCCCGCGTTCAAGCCGGACGGGGTCACGACCGCCGGTAACTCGTCGCAGATCACCGACGGAGCCGCCGCGCTGCTGATCGCATCCCGGGACAAGGCCGAGGAGCTGGGGTTGACGCCGCGCGCCAGGTTCGTCGGCTTCGCGCTCGCCGGCACCGACCCCGTAACGATGCTCACGGGCCCTATCCCCGCCACCGAGAAGGTGCTGGCTCGAACCGGGCTCAGCCTCGCCGACGTGGACCTCGTCGAGATCAACGAGGCATTCGCGAGCGTGGTCCTCGCGTGGAAGAAGGAGCTCGAGCTCGACGACGCGTGGTTCGAAGAGCACGTGAACGTCCGTGGGGGCGCGATCGCCCTCGGTCACCCCCTCGGCGCGTCCGGGGCGCGGCTCATGACCACCCTGGTGAACGCGCTCGAGCAGCGCGGTGGCCGTTACGGGCTGCAGACGATGTGCGAGGGCGGTGGGCTGGCCAACGCGACGATCATCGAGCGGCTCGGCTAGCCGGCCGCAGTAGATAGCACTCCCGGCCGCTCACACGGGACGGAGGGGGGCCTTACCCCCGCTCCGGACCAGGAGCATCGACTCGCCGCAGTGGGTCGGTGCCTTGTCCCGTGCCGCGACCTCGACCTTCAGCTCGAGCCCGCACATCGAGCACACGTAACGCAGCCCATACTCGGCGACGTCCGCGAGCTCGACCTCGGGCGGGACGCTGACCACCTTCTCCATCTTGCGGGCTCCGAGGTAGAAGACCGCGAGGAACATCGCCAGTGCCCCGGCTGCCCTGGCCGGGCCGAACGCCGTACCAACGGCTACCACGATCCCGGCGACGAGTAGCCCGGCGATCACCCCCAGAACCCGGCTCACGAGGGTTCTCCACAGGGTTGTCCACAGGCGTGGATAAAAGACATCGTTGTTATTCGGTGCCTAATGCCACCGGGTCGCGACCACGAAGGCTGCGGCGATGAGCCCCAAGCCCATCCAGAGGTTGGCGTTCGAGGTCTCCCCGAATGCGCCGACGTAGTTCGCCACGATCGCGATCACGCCGGCCGCGAGGAGGGTGAAGAAGAGGGCGCCGACCCAATCGTTGCTGGACCGGTGCGGCACCTTGGCCTTCTTGGGCGGCTTGGCGGTCACCCGCTTGGACCGGCTCTTGGGCATCGCGGCAGATAGTAGTGCCAGCGGCGCTATCCTCGCCGCCACCGATGAGAATCGTCGCCGTGCTCGGCAAGCTCCTTATCTCCGTGGGGATGGGCGTCCTGCTGTTCGTCGCGTGGACCCTGTGGGGCACCGGGATATTGACCCAGCGGGAGCAGGACCGCCTCGCCCAGAGGTTCGACACGCAACCCCTCCTCGCCCGCCACGTGTCGTCGACCGCCGGGCCTCCCGCCGGGTTCGCGCCGCTTCCCGGCGAGCCCGTGTTCCGCTTGAAGATCCCCTCGATCGACCTCAACAAGGGCAAGGGCTTCGTCGTGGTGGAAGGGGTGGGCGAGGACGAGCTAGCCCTCGGACCGGGTCACTACCCGGAGTGCCGTCCCGGCTTCGAGCCGCCGCTGTGCACCGAGTTCGACGAGGTCTATCCCGGCGAAGACGGCCGCATGATCGTCTCGGGTCACAGGACCACCCACGGCCAGCCGTTCTGGGACCTCGATCGGGTGTCGCGGGGCGATGAGATCATCACCGAGACCAAGTGGGGCGACTTCGTCTACAAGGTCACCAAGAGCGAGATCGTCCCGGCGAGCTCGAGCGAGATCGTGGTCCAGAAGAAGGGACCCGCGGAGATCGTGCTGACGACCTGCAATCCGAAATTCTCGGCCGCCGAGCGCCTGATCGTGTACGCCGAGATGGTCGACGCGGCATGAACAGCCGCCCGTGGTCGTCGCGGTTGCTCGAGCTTCTCTTCTGGACCTTGGTCTCCATCGCCACCGCGGTCGCCCTGACCCTGCTCTCCGAGCAGGTGCTCCCGGCCAACTTCTAGGCGTCCTGCACCGCCCCCGCGACGAGCTCGGTCATCGCCGCCACCGCGTGCTCGAACCCCTGTAGCGGGATCCGTTCGTCGTGGCCGTGGATCGTGCCGAGGAGCTCGGCATCCAGCACGAGCGGGACCCAGCCGTAACCGGTCGCTCCACGGGCGCGGAAGTACCTCACGTCGGTCATACCCGGGCTGAGCGATGGGACGGAGATCGGCGCGCCGGGAAGGCGTGACGCGATCGCCTCCATGTGCTCGTAGAGGGATCCGGGCTCGCTCACGCGACTCGAGCTGGAGCCGGTGACCACGACATCCGCGCCGTAGCGCGCCGCCGTCGTGCGCAGGTCCCGGACGAAGTCGTCGGCGTTGGTGTCGGGCAGCAAGCGGCAGTCGAACATCGCGGTGGCGGTCCCGGGCACGACGTTGCTCTTCTGACCCGCGGCGAGCGCGGTCGGGGTCACGGTGTCGGCGAGCAGGTGCGCGATCGCACCGGCGCGCCGCAGCGGCTTCTGCAGGAGGCGCGCCGCGGCCGATCCTCGCCCCGAGGCAAGGGCGCGGAAGACCCCCGCACGAGGCCCCGACGCCGCGCGCGCGAGCGCGGCGAACTGCCGACGCATCACGGGGTGGACGCGGGGGGTGCCGTGCCCCGCGACGCGGCCGATCAGACGGGCCAGGTTGACCGCGGCCTGGCGCGCCGGGGGCAGCGATCCATGCCCCGGTTCGCCCGACGCGGTGACCTCGATCCAGACCGAGGACTTCTCGCCGAGGACCATGGGCATGACCGGCCGGTCGAGGATGCCCGAGAGACCGAAGCCTCCTTCGCCCACGACGTCGGGGGGAGGACGACCCTCGGCGAGACCGACCATCCCGGGATGCTCGTCGAGCAGCCAGCGGGCCCCGTGGACCCCCCCTGCTTCCTCGTCGGCGACCGCGGCCACGATGACCTCACGCGCGCCGTTACCGGAGCGCGCGGCCGCGGCGGCGGCAGCCGCATGCATCACGGCGATGCCCTTCATGTCGAGCGCTCCCCGTCCCCAGATCGCGCCGTCCGCTATCTCGCCTCCGAACGGAGCGCGCCCCCATAGGTCCTCCTCCACCGGCACCACGTCCGTGTGCGACAGCAGGACGAGCGCCGGTCGGTCGGCCGGGCCGGGCACGCGCGCCACGAGGCTCACGCGGCCGGCGGGATCCGCGAGGAGACGCGTCTCCAGTCCTGCGGCGGAGAGATGGGCCTCGAGCAGCTCGGCTGCCGGCCCTTCGTTCCCGGGAGGGTTCGTCGAATCGACCCGCAGCAGCTCCTGCAACAGCGCGACGGGATCCATCGGTGCGACAGGGTAGTGGATAGGCTCGCCGAGGATGATCTCTCTCGTCACCGGCGCGTGCGGCTTCATCGGATCGCACATGGTCGAGACCCTGGCGCGTGCGGGCCACGAGGTCATCGCCGCAGATCTCCCCGCGGCGCTCGCTGCGGCACCCTCGGATCGGAGCCGGTTCCCGGAGGTGTGCGCCGCGGCAGGAGCGCGCCTGGTGCCGCTCGACCTGACCGATCCCATCACGATGCGGCCCGCGGTGGAAGGTGCCGAGATCGTCTTCCATATCGCGGCCGTCTTCGATTACACGGCGCCCGAGCACGTGTTGCAGAGGGTCAACGTCGACGGCACGCGTGCGTTGCTCGACGCGCTGCTGGCGGCGGGTACGTGCCGGCGGTTCGTGAACTGGGGGGCCGGAGGGATCTACGGCCTTCCCGACCCCCGCACGCCGGTGTTCTCCGAGGACTCCCCGGCGCGCCCGGGCAACGCGTACCTGGTCTCCAAGTGGGATCAGGAGAGGCTCGCCCATTCGTACCGCGAGCGAGGGCTCGGGGTGACCTCGGTGCGGCCGGTGTCCCCGTACGGCCCGCGCGCCGCCTACGGGTCGGGGCAGCTTCTCCTGGGTCTCGCCGAGCGGTCGCGCCCTGTCGCGTTCTCCAACCTGACCGGCAACATCCCGATGGAACACGTCGAGGACGTTTGTTCCGCCGCGCTTCATCTCGCGGTGCATCCCGCAGCCGACGGGGAGGCTTACAACGTCACGGCCGACGGCGATATGGATGCCGTCCGTCTGGCGCGGATCGTGGCGGACGAGATGGGCTCGGAGCCCCTGATCCTTCCTCCCGTCCCGCTGCGGGCGCTGCGCAAGGTGCTGTCGGGGGCGGCTCGCATCGGAGCGGTCGCGGCGCGCCGGAAGGGTGCGCGCCCACTGCTCGAGTACGACCAGGTGCAGTACTTTGGCCGCGACTGGCGTTACTCCAACGCCAAGCTCAAGGACACAGGCTTCCGCTTCGCGTGGCCCGAGCCCGAGCCCGGCATCCGCGCGACGTTGAGGTGGTACCTGGACAACGTCTGGCTGCGTCCGGCGCGGGCTCGCGCGGCCGCAAGGGGGTGATGGAGACCTTCATCATCGATTGGCCCATCTTGCTCCTGATCGGGATCGGGTTCGGTGCGCTCGCACCCGGGGAGGGGTGGTGGAGGTCGCGCGCCTTCGCCGCGGGTGGTGCCACGGCGGTGGTCTTCACCGCGGTGGCGTTGGTCTCCTACGTCCTTGCTCCGGACTGGATGTGGATGTATTTCCTCGATCCGGACGAGGTCGTGTGGGCCGTGCCCGTGATCGTACTCGGGTATCTGCTCTTCTTCGTCCTTGGCTTCGCGGCCTCGGTCTCGCTACGTTCGATCGGCATCTCCGCGGTCGCGGCATCGGCGCTGGGCGCGGGCGTGCTCGAGCTGGCCGTCGTGGCTATCACATGGGACCGTTACCACCTGATAGGAACGCGCGCCGAGTGGCTGCAGGGACGCGCGCATGAGCTCCTTACCGCAGCTCCCGAGGGGTCGGCGGGGCCGATCGGGGCGATGGGCGCCGCCTTCCTCGTGGTCGTCGGCGTCGCCTGGCTCCTCGCATGGAAGGCGCGCCGTGAAGCTCCTGCTGATCGATAACTACGACTCGTTCGTCTACAACCTCGCGCAGGCCTTCGGCGGCCTCGGAGCCGATCCGATGGTGGTTCGCAACGATGCCCCCATCGAGGACCTTGTCGCGCTCGATCCCGACGCGGTGGTGGTGTCTCCGGGGCCGGGCGCGCCGCACGAAGCCGGCGTCTCCATCGACGCCGTCAGGGTGTTCGGTGCGACCCGTCCCGTGCTGGGGGTGTGCCTCGGGCACCAGTGCATCGCGACGGCGTTCGGCGGGGACGTCGGCCGCGCGCCGGGCGGTCCCGTCCACGGCAAGACCTCGGACGTGTCGCACGACGGCCGGGGAGTCTTCGCCGGTCTCCCCGACCCCCTTGTGGCGACCCGCTACCACTCGCTGGCCATCATCGAGGGCTCCCTCCCCGATGCCGTGCAGGTCACCGCTCGCAGCGCCGACGGAGTGATCATGGGCGTACGCCATCGGACCTTGCCGATCGAGGGCGTCCAGTTCCACCCCGAGTCGATCCTGTCCGTCACCGGGGTCGATCTGCTTGCCAACTTCCTCTCTGCAGGGGCCTCTCAGGCGTAGTAACTGCGCGCCGCCCCGCGTGCGACCTCGAGTCCCGTGCCGAGCCCGGCGCCGCCGTCGGGCTGGACGATCAGGGTGGCGCTGTCGCCGGGCGAGACCGGCTCTCCCTGCTCGGGATCCTGCTCGCACACCGTCCCGGGCTCGAACGCGCCGGTGCAGGGTTGCTCGAAGGTCGTGACGTTCAACCCGTACTCGTTCTCGAGGAAGCTGCGCGCGTCGTCGGCGTCCATCCCTATGACGCTGGGCATCTCGCGCTCCTCGGGACCGGTGGACACGGTGATCCGCACGGTGCTGCCGGGCTCCGCCTGGGCGCCACCGTCGGGGTCTTGCGCGAAGACGTCGCCGGCCTCGTAGTCGTCGCTCGGGCCTTCGAAGACCTCGGCCTCGAAGCCCGCTGCCTCCAGCTCGGAGATGGCGTCGCTCTCGCTCAGGCCGATCACACCCGGCACCGCGACGGTCTCGGCTCCCTCGGACACGACGAGGTCGACCTCGGTGCCGACGTCGACCTTCTCCCCGGATTCGGGATCCTGGCTGATCACGGTGCCGGCTGGGACCACGGGATCGTTCACCATGGTGGGGTCGCCAACCTTGAGGTCCACCGCCTTCAACTCCTCGGTAGCCTCCTCGAGGGTCAGTCCTTCCAGGACCGGGACCTCGACCTGCCGGATGCCGGTCGACACGATCAACTCCACCGTCTCGCCTTCGTCGACGCGCTCGCCCTCCTCGGGGTCCTGGTTGATCACCGCGCCCTTCTCCACTCTGGCGCTCGGGCGTCGACGGACGACCTCTGACTTCAGCTTCGCCCTCTGGAGCTCGTCCTCGGCATCATCGAGCTGCATGCCTACGACCCGGGGGACCTCGACCCGGTCGGGCGCGTCCCCGATCAGGTTGCTGAAGAGGAGCCACGCCAGTAGTGCGAACAGCAGCAGGATGCCGAGCGCGCTGAGGGCCCACACCGCCCCGCGACCGCGCGGCGGTGCGTCGTCGAGGTCCTCGCGCTGCAGCACCTGGGTCGAGCTGGACTTCACCCTGGTTTGCGCCATCGTGGAGGCGTCGGACAGCAGCGGGGTTGCGAGGACGCGCTGGCCTGCGAGGTAGCGCTGGAGGTCCTCGTGCATCTCTTCGGAGGTCGCGTAGCGGTTGTCGGGGTTCTTGGCCAGCGCCTTCATGACGATCGCATCGAGAGCCTGAGGCACGTCTGGGTTCGCCTGCGACGCAGCCGGCGCGGTCTCCCGGACGTGCTTGTAAGCCACCGACAGAGGCGAGTCCCCGGTGAAGGGCGGCGCCCCGGTCAGCATCTCGTAGAGCACGATCCCGAGGGAGTAGACGTCCGAGCGCGCGTCGATCGCGCCGCCCTGGGCCTGCTCGGGAGACAGGTACGCGGCGGTCCCGATGACCATCCCGGTCTGGGTCATCGCTTGCTGCTCCGCCCCTCCAACGGCCCGGGCGATGCCGAAGTCCGTGACCTTCGTCTGCCCGGTGGAGGTCAGCATGATGTTGCCCGGCTTGATGTCGCGATGGACGATGCCGGTCGCGTGCGCGCGCCCCAGAGCTGTGGCAACGTCGGAGGCGATCTCCGCGGCACGTTCGGGGAGCAGCCGCCGCTCTTCGGTCAGGATCTCGGCCAGCGAGCGGCCGTCGATGAACTCCATGACGATGAAGTAGGCCTGATCGTCCTCGGAGCCGAAGTCGTAGAGAGAGACGATGTTCGGGTGGTTCAGGTTGGCGGCGGACTGCGCCTCGCGGCGGAACCGTTCTACGAAGGAGCGATCCTGGGAGAAGCGCTCGCTGAGGATCTTGATGGCGACCTCGCGGCCCAGGAGCTCGTCCCGTCCCCGGTAGACCTCGGCCATCCCCCCGGAGCCGACCTTCTCGAGGACCTCGTAGCGTCCGCCGTACGTCGCCCGCACCGCACTCAATCTTTTCCCTTGCCCTTTTTGCCTTTGTCGCCGGAGTTGCCCGGCCCCCCCTTGTCCTCTTCTTCGTCTTCATCTACCGGTTCGGGGCCCAGGCTCACCGACAGGGTAATGGTGTCGCCCGGCGACAGCGGGGACCCCTCGGTCGGTGACGTCGCGAATACCTGGTGCGCGGCGTAGGCGTCGTTGTACTCCTCGACCGGCTCGATCACGAGCCCCATGTCCATGTCCTTCAGACGCTCCTCGGCGTCGTGCCGGTCGAACCCGATGAGGTACGGCATCGTCGTGGTCGGGATGTCCGAGGACTCGACCGCGGGCTCCTGCCGCTTCGGCGTCGCGTCCGGCACGACCGCCCTCTGAGGATCGGCGTCCGCGATCTTCAGAACGAGTAGGCCGATCGCGAGCAGGGCGAGCGCGGCGAGGCCGGCGATAACGGCCTTGCCCACCACCGCGGGGTCCCAGCGGTTCCCGGGGATCGGCCATACCGTCTGAGCCGGGTCTCGCCAGGTCTCGGCCGCCGCTCCATCCAGCGCAGCCGTCGCGCCCACCGGCTCCGCGTCGTCGAGGACCGCGGTCGTCCCGGCCGCAGCCGCAGCCCCACCGAGCGCCGCCGCTCCGGCGCCTCGCTCGGCGCCGTCGCCGCGGAGCGCCGCGATCATCTCGGTCGTGTCCCGGAAGCGGTCCTCGGGAGCCTTGGCGGTAGCGCGCGCGACGATCTCGTCGAGGCGCGGCGGCACGTCGGGGTTCAGCTCGCTCGGAGCCGGTAGGGGATCAGAGATGTGGCGCATCGCGACGCCGAGAGGGGACTCGGCGGTGAACGGCACCGCGCCCGTCAGCATCTCGTAGAGGACGATGCCGAGTGAGTAGATGTCAGAGGGTGGTCCGATCCGGCCGCCTTCCGCCTGCTCGGGCGAGATGTAGTTCGCGGTGCCCAGCACCGAGCCGGTGGCGGTCATCGTTGCGTCCCCGAGGGCGCGGGCGATGCCGAAATCGGTGACCTTCACACGCCCGTCGGGGGCGACCATGATGTTGGCCGGCTTGATGTCGCGATGGATGACGCCGGCCCCGTGAGCGTGCCCGAGCGCCTCGGCGGCCTCCGTCGCCATCCGGATCGCCCGGTCGGGCTCGAAGGGGCCCTCCTCACGCAGCAACCGGGCGAGGTCCGGTCCGTCGACGAGCTCCATCACGATGAAGTGATGACCCTCCTCCTGGCCGTAGTCGAAGACGC
>JBHENN010000017.1:0-3223 GCA_046262015.1 Actinomycetota bacterium
GAAGGCGTCGTGGTCCACACCCGGGTGGATCGTCTTGAGCCGATCCTGAGCGGCGCCGTAGAGCCACGTGAGTTGACGGAACTCATCGTCGGTCGAGGCCACCAGGACGTCGGCCGCACCGATGACCGCATCTTCGCCGTCCAGCCGGGACTGCGGCTCGGGTGGGTCGCCCGGAGCAAGGGTGGCGTTCTTCACCCGGCCCAGGGTGTGGTGGGAGTGGACCACAGGAACCCTCCAGGACCGGGCCAGGGCCTCGGCGGCCAGACCCGACTGCCAGTAATGGGAGTGGATGACGTCGTACGCGATGCGTCGGCCCAATGCGAAGGCGCCGATGCCGGTTGCGAAGTTCCCTATGTAGCCCTGTGCCTCGTCCTTGTCGAGGGGACGGCGGGGCCCGGCCTCCACGCACACCACTCGCACCGACGGTCCCAGCTCGACGACCCTCTGGGTGTCCGTGGTCGCCCGGGTGAAGATGTCGGTTGCGACCCCCATCGTCGCCAGGGCGGTGGCGAGCTCGCGCACGTACACGCTCATCCCCCCGGCATCGCCCACCCCAGGCTCTACCAGCGGCGACGAGTGGTACGAGATGACCGCGACGCGCCTCACCGACATGAGCGGCAGCCTACGGGCGGCGAGCGGCTAGCCGAGACGAGGGTTGGCGATGCGCAGGCGGTTCAACGGAAGCGCTTGAGCCCCCAGATCGTACTTGTAGCGTTCGGGTCCGCGCAGGAAGTCGAAGGTCGTGAAACCCTTCTCGATCGCGCCCTTCACGAGCTCGGAGACGAGGATCAGTCCGGGTGACAAGCGCCCTGCCTCCGGCTCGTAGGCCGAGTTGTAGAGATACAAGGTCCGCTCGAGCTCGAAAGCGAACGTGGCCGCGATGGCGGTACCGCCGACCTCCAGGAGATCCACTCGCAGCCACCCGCGTGGCATGAAGTCGTGCGCGATGCGCTCGAAGAAGGTGGCTATGTCAGGACGCATGAAGTGTCCCTTGTGGCCCTCGGTGCCCCGATGCATCTCGATGAAGATCTTCAGGTCCCGATCCAGCGTCTCGTCGGTGCTCGTGCGGACGGACGCATCGGGCAGCTCCCGTTGGATACGCCGCCGCTTACGTTTGAGCTCGTGCCGCTCCTTTGCCCGGAGACCCTGGAGATACGAGTCCCAGTCCCCGGGTAAGCGCAGCACCGCCGTCGTCTCCTCCTGTGTGAGGGCGATATCGAAGCCCTGCCGGTCCGCATGGTCGACCAGGAACTCTGCGAATCCGAAGGGCACGGCCATGTTGTGAGCATCGAATTCGGCCCACTCGAGCTCGGCGTCACCCAGCCACAGCAGGAGCGTCTCGGCAACCTCCTCACGGTCTTCCGGCGCGCAGATCGGGCCGAGGTAGTCGGTGAGGTCCACGCCTCCTACGAACCGAAGCGGCGGAGGCTCCTCGGTGAGCTTGCGGTACAACGGGACCACGGCCACGGCCTTCCCGGCGCGCCGAAGAGTGAGGACCCAGAGGTCCTTGCCGGCGCCGAACTCATCCCACCACAGCCGGTTCCACTCCGGGGTGGAGAAGACATGACGATCGGGATCGCGTGCCCGCAACTCGGCCCAGTCGGGGAGCGCGAAGCAGCTGTCGTCGCGAGTCATCTCGACGTCGAAGGTCATCTCTTGTCTGAACGACTCCCGGCGCTGCTCGATTCCCTCGTCCTACGACGCCTTGGCTACCTTGCCGGCTGCGGAACGCGCCGCCTTGGCGTCGCTTCGAACCGCCTTGCCTATGCTCGTCGCGGCCGCCTTGACCTGACTACGCGCTACCTTCGTCTGCGCCACAGCCTGCTTGGTCGGCGCGGCGCGCCGGATCCGCTCCGTGAGGTTGTGGCCCCTCGCCACGAGCTCGCCGTAAACCTTCTCGACGCCCGCGGCGTCGGTCACGCTGCGGAATGCGCGCGCCTTGTCAACGATCAGATCGCCCGCGCCGACCACGGCGTAGAGAACATCTTTGGTGTTCGTCATGGGTTGTCACCTCCTTCACCATCACCTAGTAAGAGCAAGAGATCACTCGTCGCCGGTCACGTCCTTGATCGAGGCTGCCCGTTCGTGAGGCTCGGGCTCGAGGAACGAGCGGTAGAGATCGATCAGCACCTGCTTCTGGCGCTCGTTGATGCGGCCGTCCCTGAGGATCTCCGTCACCAGATCGTGCTCCCGTTGCTCGTCCAATATCCCCGCCTGGACGTAGAGGGTCTCCGCCGAGATACGCAGCGCCTTGGCGATCGCCTGGAGGATCTCAGCCGACGGCTTGCGCAGGCCCCGTTCGATCTGGGAGAGGTAGGGGTTGGAGATGCCCGCCAGGTCCGAGAGCTTCCGCAAGGACAGGCGCGCCCCCCTGCGCTGCTCCCTGATGAACGAGCCCAGCTCGCCCAACCGCATCCGCCGTTCGCCGCCCACGCCACGCTCCTAGCCGTCTGTCGCTAACAGTTTCACACACTTGCATAACAGTTGCAAGCAGAGGGCGAAAGTCGCAGGTGATAAGCGGGCGATAGATGGGTAAGGACTGCGGTGACGCTCTGTTGCTGAATGGCTACAACGAGATACGATAGGCGCAGGAACGCGGCCCCAGGAGGAGAAACGATCGAGACGATGGAAGCTATGAGGGTGCGAACCGCCCTGACGAGACGGCTCACCCCGCTGCTCGCCGTCGGCCTGGCGCTGACCGTGGCCGGCAGCCTCATCGCGTTCTCACTCGTGGCGCAGGACGTCGCTCCGGGCGTCGGCAGCGGACGGGACGTCCGGGCCGAGGGCGTCGCCCAGGCTGTGGGCCGTCCGATCACGCTCGCCGCCCCAACCGGTTCGAGTGCAGGTGCAGAAGCCCCTGCTGCCCAGGTGCTGGACGCCGCCGACACCGTTCTCGGCGTGGTGGGATCGAGCGCGCCCGGGTCCGCCGCCACGCTCTCTGCCTTTACGCCAGATGCAACCGCCCCCGTCGTGGGCGTCGGCGCGCTGCTCGCCGGCGCGTTTCCGGTGGGCACGGACGCAGGCCTCGCCTCGCTCGACGCGTTTGCGCTCGGGACCGTGGACGGCAGCCGCGCCTCACTCGACACAGCCGTGGCGGACGCGTCCGATGGGATCGCCACGCTCCTGCCCCCGTCCGACCTTCAGGCGCGCGCGTCGCTCTCCGAGCTGGATGACGACGGTGCCGGTGACGACGCGACCCGGGACTCGAAGAAGACGAAGAGTG